>JABHUE010000028.1 GCA_018672825.1 Pseudomonadota bacterium
CCCCTCGAGCCGCGCCGCATCTTCCAACTCTTTTGGGGTCGATTTGAAGGCTTGGCGAAGCAGAAAAATCCCAAACGCACTGGCCATGTAAGGTAACCCGATGCCGGTAATCGTATCAATGAAACCAAGCTTCGCCAGGGTGCTGTAATTCTCAACAATCAAGATCTCTGGCGCAATCATCAACTGGACCAGTACCAGTGCAAACGCAATACGACTCCCGGCAAAATCAAAACGGGCAAATGCGTAGGCTGCGAGCGTACACACAAATAACTGGGACAATAAAAGCATTGTCACCAGAATAAAGGTGTTGATCCCATAGCGTATGAACGGTGCTTGAGACAATGCCTCTTTGAAATTCTCTAGCGTCAACGGCGCGAAAAGATCAAAGTGAATCGCATACTCACTTCCATGAAACGCTGCCCAGAACGCGTAGAGCAGTGGCGAAATCCACAGAATCGCGAGCACCCATGCTCCTATCGTTTCGAGACCGAACGAAACCATTGATGAGCGGGCTTTAAACGCTAACTCACTCATCGGTAATGAATCCGCCGATCAAGCAGAAAAAATTGGACCAGCGACATCAGCGCCAGGATAAAAAGCAGAACGACGGTCAATGTGGCCGCATAGTTGGTGTCAAAATAAGAAAATGCGTTCTCATAGATGTAATACAGCAGCAGATTGCTGGCGTTATCCGGCCCTCCTTTCGTAAGAACAAAAAGATGATCCACTAACTTAAAAGAATTTAGGACCGCGTTAATCAGTACAAAAAGTGTTGTTGGCATAAGCAGTGGAAAGACGACTCGCCAGAAATAATACCAGCGCGAAGCGCCCTCAAGGCGCGCAGCCTCTTCCAATTCAGGAGAAAGGTTCTGCAACGCAGCGAGATAAAAAATCATGAAGAAGCCAGCTTCTTTCCAGACCGTCATGATGATGATTGCCGGCAGCACCGTCGATGGATCACCCAGCCAGTTATGGCCCGGGATACCAAAAACCGAGAGCAGTTGGTCAATCAAACCAATATCGGGTGAGTAGAAAAAAAGCCAGATATTGGCAACCGCAATCATCGGAAGAATTGTGGGCGTAAAGTAGGCAAGCCGTAAAAACGGACGGCCCGGTAAAGCACGATTAACGAGTAGTGCCATCGCTATTGCAAGCGCGATTGAAACCGGAATTGTTCCAACCGCAAACCAAAAATTATTAATCAGGACTTTCCAAAAAATCGGATCCTCCATCATAAACTGGTAATTGCCGATGCCGATAAATCGGGACGGACGCACAATATTCCCTTTCGAAAAGGTACTCTCAAAAACTGTAGCAAGTGTCGGAAAATGAGTGAACGCAATCAGCAGTATGGCCGCTGGCGTCAGCAGCAGCCACCCATAAACATGTCGCATTGCAGGACGCATCTGTCTATTTTCTATTGAGATATAAAGCGACCAACAGCGGCAGATGGTCCGCCGCTGTTGGTCCCTCAATTACTGATATGGCTTCAGCAAACGTACTGCTTCGGCCTGCGCATCACCTAGCGCATCAGCAGCAGATTTTGAACCCGTAAGCGTGGCCTGAATCGCATCGTCAAGCGCTTTTCTTACCCGTCCAGTTTGAAAAGTCGATAACTCGGCAGTCGCAAACTCTAACTGGTCGCGAGCCACTGCAGCGTATGGGAACTCTTTAACATAGTTACGTAATTTCTTTGTCTCATAAGCCGCTGGACTAACACCCATGTAACCTGTTTTCATCGACCACTCTCCTGATCGTTCGGGACTGGTCATAAACTTAATGAGCTTCATCGCAGCTGTGCGTTCTTCAGGTGAGGTCTTTTTGAAAATATAGAAGTTACCCCCGCCCGTTGGCGTCCCGCGTCGCTTATTTGCAGGCAGCATCGCCACTCCAAAATCGAACTTGGCGTTTTTCTTAACTGTCGTCAAATTACCCGTGGAGTGCCACATGATCGCGGTCCTCCCCTCTAGGAAGTTTTTACGCAGGGTGCCCCACTCAATTGTGCCCTCGGGCATGATTTTATGTTTCGAACCGAGGTCCTTCCAAAACTGAAGGGCTTCGACGGTAGCCGGGGCATCAAAATAAGTCGTATCACCGGCGTTGTTCATCAACACCTGGTCATTTTGCATCGATAGTGCGCCAAACATCCAATACGGATATCCGGTCGACGGAATCATCGCACCCCATTGGGACCCATCTGCTTTCGTTAACTTCTTTCCGGCCTCAACAAGTTCTGCCCAAGTTGCTGGCGGATTCTCAGGATCCAGTCCTGCAGCTCGGAACAAATCCTTGTTGTAATACATCACGATCGTTGATCGCTGAAAAGGAATGCCCCAAGTCTTGCCGGCAGTTCGACCGTTTTCCATCAGCGTGGGGTAGAACGAGTTCAACCACGCTTTGTCATCAGCGGTGGTCGCGATATCGTCAAACGAAATGATCGCGTCCTGCTCGATAAGCTCATAAATATCAATGGAAAACATCACCGAAAGCTGTGCCGGCTGTCCTGCGTTGAGTGCAGCTAAAGCTTTGACACGAGCATCGTTATAGTTTCCGGCGTAGATTGCCTTGACGTCGATATCGGGGTTTTCTTTCATAAAATCGTCGACCAAACCATCGACAATTTTTGTCAAAGATCCACCCACAGCAACGGGGTAATACATCGTAAGTTCTGTTTTTGCCTGCGCTATCACAGCGGTCAAGCTGAGGCACACCGCAGCAGCAAGCTGTATCAGCGCGCGTTTTGTCTTAACTAACATCCCTGCTTCCTCCTAATTGTTTTACTTCACGTTTTTGGGACTCATGGGCAACAACAAATAAGTGGGGATAAGTCCCGTTTTTCCCTACTTAAATTTCAATTCGTTTAATGTCTTTTCCGTCTTACACCGGACCAGGACACTACTGTCATTCAATCCGATCACCCTGCTGATCAAAAAGATGGACGTCCTGATCGTTCCACTCAATGTTTAAATGCGCCCCCGGATACACATCGGGTCGCCCTTCAATCCTTGCGAGAATAACGGCGCCGCCGTGTTTCAACTTCACCACCGTTTCTGCACCCATGTAGTCAACAGCCAAAACTTCGACCGACAATCCACTCTGCGAAAATCGAATTTTTTCAGGCCGGATACCCATAAACCGGAAACGCTTTTCATCCCCAAGCCCCATCTCTAGATCAGCCCGATCAATCACATTCATAGGCGGGGTGCCGATGAACTCAGCAACAAAACCCGTAGCGGGCTCCTCATATAATTTAAGCGGCGTTCCGACCTGCGCAATCTCTCCCTTACGTAACAAAATAACCTGATCCGCCAACGACATCGCTTCGGTTTGATCATGCGTCACATAAATCATCGTCAGCTCTAGGCTCTTTTGCAGCAGGTGAATCTCATCGCGCATCTCTGCCCTCAACTTCGCATCCAGATTTGAGAGCGGCTCATCCATCAAGCAGATCGGCTGCTTTGAGACGATCGTTCTTGCAAGTGCAACGCGCTGCCGCTGGCCACCAGAAAGCTGCGACGGCTTGCGCTGCAGGAAATCTTGGAGCCCGACCATTTCAGCGGCCTCACGCAAACGCTTTTCCCGCTCGGTAGCACCCACTTTACGAACCTTCAAACCAAAAAGAATATTTTCCCGAACATCCAAATGCGGAAACAGCGCGTACGACTGAAAGACCATTGAGACGCCACGTTTTGCGGGATCTTCATGCGTAATATCTTGCCCATCAATTCGCACCTGCCCTTCCTCTACGGTCTCAAGGCCTGCAATCATTCTCAAAATGGTCGACTTTCCGCAGCCCGAGGGCCCCAGAAGTACCGTTAACGTGCCACTTTTGGCAACAAAAGACACGCCATTAACAGCCCGCGTTTCGCCCCAGTCTTTGATCAAATGATCGACCCGAAGTTCGGTCACTGCGCCGACTCCTCGTCACAAATCACTAATTCCGCGTCAGAATCATCTATTCGATCGATGATTTCTCTAGAAGGCTCGCGATCTGTAAATATTTTGGTTACTTGGGTAATTTGTCCACCGCGTACATGAGCCGATCGACCGAACTTGCTGTGATCCAGAACCAAAAATGTGGACCGGCTGTTCTCATGGATTAACTGGCGAGCCCGGACCTCACGCTCACTAAAATCAAGAAGCGTACCGTCCGCTTCAACTCCGGCCACGCCATAAATCCCATAATCAAAAAGATAAGAAGACAAAAAAGTTTCTAGACCTGCACCGAGAACATCCCCATCGCTATTTCTTACTTTTCCACCCGCAACATTTACCTCAAAGGTCGGATTCGCGCAGGCCAAGAGGGCAATGTTGAGATTGTTGGTAAAAACTTTTAACGCATCATGATGCAATAAGGCTGCGGCAACTGACTCAGGGGTTGTCCCGATGCTAAACGCTAACGATGTGTTATCCGGGATCTGGGATGCCACTTTTCGCGCAATAGCCTGTTTTTCACCCCTCAATAAAACTTGCCTTGACCCGTAGGCAATGTTGCCGCTTGGCAAAGGCTTTTCAACACCGCCGTGACGACGACGCGCAAGACCCGCCTCACAAAGCACATTTAAATCTCGCCGAATCGTCTGAGCTGTCACTGAATAGCGCTCCGACAGGCCGTCAACCGACAGAAATTCCGATTCAATCAATAGTGCGGTGATTTCAGCTTGTCTTGCAGATAGATCCATCATGATTGAATTTCCAAAAACCGACACTATGTTCGTATGAATGGTTATTTATGCGCTTTTGAATATAATTTGACAAGTTTTATTTTCGTGTGAACGTTCATAAAAACTATAATGATCACATCGTAATTCACTGTTTTCTTTGCATTTCTGATCGAATAAGCAGATTTTATTATTTCAACGGACCCCATTGAAATAATAAAAAAATTCAATTCTTGACCGATCTGAACCCAATCGAAAAAAACGGGGTTGAGCCAAACAAACATCATTCAAGCGCGTCGTGTTCTAAGCTTGGGTGATTCGCGCCTTAAATTTTTAGTCCAATCGGTCCTGAGAAGCCAGCAAAATCAGCCTGCCTGCTGCTTCGACATCATCGATGCAAACAGGCCGTCTTTTCGCATTAAGTCCTCAAATGTTCCTGACTCGCAGATCGCTCCATTTTCTAAAACGAAAATTCGATCTGCATCTTGAATCGTACTTAAACGATGCGCAATCGCTATACGAGTCACGTTTCGTTGCTTAAGACTTGCCGTGACAATTGCCTGAGTATTGTTATCCAGCGCACTGGTGGCCTCGTCCAGTAACAGTATTCTTGGATTTTTAACTAATGCTCTTGCGATCAAAAGCCGTTGCTTTTGTCCTCCAGAAATATTGCCGCCACCCTCACTAATCATAGTATGAATGCCCATCGGCATTTGCTCTATATCCTCAGAGAGTCCGGCGTCGCCCGCAGCGCGCCACACTTCATCAATTCCAACCTTACTGCTTCCAGCAATATTCTCAATGATAGACCCAGCGGTCACTTCCGCAGATTGCAATACGCACCCAAGCTGACTCCTGACAGCGCCGAGATCAAGCTGAGTCAAATCCTGGTCATCAAACAGCACTTCGCCTTCTGTCGGATGCTCAAAGCCCACTAGCAGTCTAAAAATAGTCGACTTCCCGCAGCCCGAGGGTCCGACCAATGCAGCGAATTCGCCGGGCTCGATTTCAATATTTATTTTTTTGAGAATAACGGGCCCTTTAGCGTCATATTGAAATTCCACATCTCGCAAGCTAACCCTACCTTCTAGAATCCCCGGACTGACTGCATGAGCTTTGGTTTCACGTTCTGCGCTAAGAATAGGCTTGATTCGCTCAAATTTTGCGAGCATCTCGAGCATTTCGATTGTCGTTCGACTCAACGATGTGAGTCCAAGAAGGAAAGTCGTCATTGCTGTAGTGAAAGCGAGAAATATTCCGAGACTGAGTCCGCTCGTACCCGCTCCATCTTCAATGAGCGCCTGACCACCGACCGCATAAACCAGAATAAGCCCGGCTAACGGTACGGAGAAATTCAGAGTGTCTACTGAATCCTCTGTCTGCTGAACACTTAGTCCGACGCCGACCTGCTTCGCATACCGTTGCAACCACAATTTGAGGATGCGATCAGCCGCTCCGGCTAGCCGAATTTTTCCCACCGCGCTCGTAATCTCGAAAACAAACCCCTTAAAGCTCCCCTGAAGATCGAGCAACTCCCTTTGATGCTTATGGATTGAAAAAAATCCAAGCACTGTAGCGGCAAGCACAATCAAGCCAAGGCTAAGCACAATCAGCGCCAGTCGAGAGTCGTAGTAGAAAAGCAAACCCATATTGAGTGAGGCGGTGAGCCCCACTAACAATGAACGAATACTGGTCGAGTTAAATTCCTGCGAGACCTGGCTAATAGCCATCAATCGATCCAGAAGGTCACCACCTGAAAATCGCCTAAAAAATGGTGCGGTTAACAACAGGACATGACAAAAAATGGCGTGCTGGGCTTTGGCATTCACCCAAATACTAAAGCGAACGGTGGCAATCCCCTGCGCTATCGACAATAGCGCCACGCCAAACGCGGCAGCGACCAGTCCGAGTCCAATCTCTAAAACCATCCGAAGATTGGCTTCGGGGATCGCAGTATCAACGAGCACTGCGGTCGCCTGCGGCACCAACATCCCAATCAAAGTCGTCAATAAGGCAAGCGTGACCACAAATCCGATATCCGGCCAGACCTCTTTAGCTGCCCAGAGCGGTATCTGCGACAGTTGAGCAATGTCAGTCGGCAGAGAATCCGCAAACACGCGAGCGTCTACCGAAAGATGCTGGACTGACTCCTCGTCTACGGGAATCTTACGGCCGCTGCTTGGATCGATAATTTGGTAGCCACGTCGAGAGCGAACCAAAGCAACCGGGTATCGCTGCTCATCAAAGAATCCGAGCATGGGGCCTGAGTCCTCGTTCCACCAGTTGTCCGAAAGCAGAACATTCCTTACTCGAAGGCCTGATGCGCGAGCGATACGACCGATCTGAAGATTAATCTCTCCCAGATCGTCGATTGACTCCGGCGTCTGGATTTTTCTTCTGGTAGTACGATTTACGATTGTTATCGCGTCGACCAATGCAGAGGAGTTAGAAATCGCTACTGACACCGCTATCCCTCCCCTGCTCTCATTAGCCGCGCGTACTCTGCATTAAGATTCCATAACTGTTCATGGGAACCCCGCTCAATAATCTTTCCGCGAGACAGCACCAAAATTTCGTCAGCGGTCCGCACCGAACTCAATCGATGCGCGACTAAAATCAGGGTGCACCCGCGCGCCTGCAATCGACTCATCACCACAGACTCTGTTTCCGCATCTAGAGCGCTGGTTGCCTCATCAAGCACAAGAATCGAAGGTTGGGAGATAAGTGCCCGGGCAATCTCAATACGTTGGCGTTGACCGCCACTCAAGTTACGACCCCCTTCAAGAAGCTTGGCATCAAGTCCGTCGGGGAAGCTATCAATGACATCTAGAATTGCGGCATCTTCGCAGGCAGACCGTAAAACCTCTTCTGAAATCTCTGAATCCCAAAGAGTCAGATTTTCACGCACCGTTGCTGCGAATAGTGAAATATGCTGATCGACAACAGACAATGAACTTGCCAGCAACTGGTTATCTATTTCGCCACGAGACACATCATCAAAAAGGACGCACCCGCTCCACGGCTCAAAATCGCCACAAATGAGCCTCGCAAGAGTTGATTTCCCGGATCCACTGCCTCCCACTAATGCGAGTACCGCACCGGGCGAAACCTGCACATCAAGGCCCTTAAAAAGCGGCTTGGCGACCGGACTATGACCAAAAGACACTTCCTGAAGATTCACTTCTCCGCTGAGACGCGAAACAACAATGCCACCCGAATCGACCACTTTTCGCTTTTCGACAGCGACTGGGGTGGGATACTTCAAAACGTCGTCAATACGACCTAGATCACCCCGAAGTTCCTGAAATCGTTGCCCCAGGTTCGACAAATCTGTAATTGGCAACAGAAAACTTAACGTTAAGCTTTGAAATGCAATCAAGGTGCCCAGCGTCAACTCACCCTGAACCACGCGCATGCCTCCCAATGCCAAAACCGATACTGTTGCCAAACCCAGCAGCAACGGCGGCAACACCGACAACGTGATGTTTGAGAGTTGTAATGCCTGAGTCGCATTGAGACTCTTTGCAAAATATCCTCCAAATTTTTGAAAAAGATCATCTTCGATGCCGCTTGCTTTTACCGTCTCAATCGAACTCAGGCCGGAAATTGCAACTCCGTAGGTTTTTCCGGTCTCGGACAGCACCCGCATATTGAGTTCAATCCGGTGTTTTGACACCAAAAACAACACGAGGAAGTTAATTGCCGCAAACGATATTCCAATAAGGGCGAGATAAAAATCATAAAACAGCATTACCAAGCCGTAAAAAACCATCATGACGACTGAGATTGCGGTTGTTGCGAGTTCTCCAGACAACAGCGTCGATAGCTTGTCGTTTAACGAACTCCGGTTAGCAACTTCACCGGCAAAACGTTGCTGATAAAAAGCGGCGGGCAAGGCAAGTAAATGCTTCATGTACTCAACAGACATCATTAACGCGAGCTTGATTTTGAGACGACGCAACGCCCGAAGTTGTAAAGCGTGAAGCGTCAATTGAGCAAACAGCGCGACACCCATCGCCATGATCAGCGGTTTATGCCAGTCGATTTGTTTAGCAACAATAATATTATCGATAAATATCTGATTGAAAATTGGAACCGCAATCCCGGGTAGCACCAACAGAAGTCCAGCCAATAAACAATAAATTACCGCGCCAAAAGATCCGGTTAAACGCTCCTGAATCGCTGGCCAAAAATGAGGTGGCGCTCCCCCGGTCTCAAACTCCTCAGCAGGCTCTATCGCCAAAACCACGCCCGTGAAAGATCGATCGAATTCTTCCTGAGATACCGTCCTGTGTCCGACGGCCGGGTCATTCAGGAAAACTTTCCCTTCATGCTGGCCTTCATAAGTTAAAAAATGATTGAAGTTCCAAAAGATAATAAATGGCGCTTTAATGTTCGGTAAATCAGCGCTCTGGCGGGTCAGCCCTTTCGCCTGCAATCCATAACGACGCGCAGCTTTAACAAGATTCGATGCCTTACTGCCATCTCGGGAGACTCCACACTCAGTTCGCAGTTCCGCAAGAGGCACAAACCGTTTATAAAATCCAAGAACCGCTGAAAGAGCAGCAGCACCACACTCCACCGCCTCCAACTGAAGCACTGCTGGCGTTCGAACTCTTTTCGACCTCATCATTTTAATGATGAATGCCGCTTGGCTTAGTGCGTGTCTTCAAGAAACGGCACGATATATGAGATCGGGCGAATGTGTCCCGTGGTTATTTTGACCTTCGTACTGACGCCTGACGCAATAGGCCGTGCAGAACCCTGACCAGATGTCCATTGATAACCCGTCGGCGTGGCCCCATCAGATCGCAATTCAAGCACGACCTGAATGCGTGGGGTCTCGCCTAATAGCCGAGTCGCAAGATCCGGCCAGCCAACCAAGGCGGCAACAGACTCAAAGCTAGCGGGTTGCGCCGATACCTTAGCGACCTGTGCAATCAAACTCCCGTCCTGCTCTGGCGCACTAGTCACCGGACTAACAAGAGCCGGCATACCTGATCTGATCTTATGTCCATCCCGCTCTGAAAAATAACTCAATACAATGAGATGGGAAGACTCGCTTTTCTTTTGGAGATAACCAATCGCCTGTCCCGCGGTCACGAATCCCTGGCTTGCAATAGTTTGCTCGAGAACAACGCCATCATGCATGCTTAGAATGGGATGAGCCTCGATATCGGCCCCATTAGCAGACAAATCAGTTGGTCGGACAAATCCTACCACCTGTCCGGCAAAGACCTCATCGCCAGGATCAAGATCCACGGCCTCAAGATATCCTGAATAGGTTGCCTGAATCGGAACCACCTGCCCGGGGGCAATTATCACGCCTTCTCCTGACACCGCGACCGGAATCCGGCCGAATAACATCCAAAGCAAAATACCTAAAAAACCAACTACAAAGACTCCTAACGTTAGCCATGACCTGCGGTTAGTCACTTGAAGGAGTTGCTCCAATTGCTCAGGCGACTGGAGTTGCTCAAGCGCCTCCTTTCGGAAAATACTCCTTGGCTTTGGCGTGGATTCTTGTTGATCTGTTGACATCGGTCTTTGAGATTTTTGAGTCCGTGCGCGTTTTACGGGTGGGTTGATCGAAACAGGGAAAGCATCAGCTCAAACCGCCGTCCCGCCAAGTTGATTGAATCCAGCAGATCAGGATCTAGTTCGCCCGCAACCTCTTCCGAGAAAACATCGGCATCCTTTTCGGCATCAACCTGCTGAAGAAGGCCTCGTATGCGATTTGATAGCAATACGCCGATTCCGCGATAAAAGCGGGCGCCAAATCCGGGATCTGCTGCGAGATGTGCCTCGATCGTTTCTCGACTGATCGCTAATACCCGTACATGCGTGGAAGCAACAACGGTTGCACTGGGGGGCCGACTGTCCAGAAAAGATATTTCCCCGGCAAATTCGCCATAGCGCATCCGGTTCACTTCTTGCGCGCCTTCATCTCCTATTCGAACAGATAACTCGCCTTCCATCACAAAAAAGACGTCAGGCAGTGGCTGACCCGCCGTAATCAGCACATCACCTGGATCTAGCGACTCTGACCGACCGTTCGAGACAAACCACGTGATATCAAGATCGTTCAGGCACCCCAAGAAATAAAGCACGGCTCTCATCTCTTTCTCCTCGACCTTTTCTAAAAACTATCACACAATATTTGCTAACTTCTTTCAGTCTACTTTGCCACCTTTACACAGGACATTCCACAAGACAAGGTTATCTCGATACTCCGGACAAAGCCTCCTCCAACATACGTTGGGCGAGCCGTTGAGGCGGCACCGGGAGACTTGTTCGATCCTGCCCATCCAGGTATTCGACATCAATCACAAAAGTCTTGGCTTGCTCTCTAACGGAAACCGAAAACTCGGGAATTCGCGACGGCGCTCCCCCTGATCGACTCGCGCGGGACACCCGGACATCGATCACTTTAAACTGGTCTGAATGCCTAAAACGATCATCCATTCGACCTCGATAAACATACCGGACGGGCGGGATCGGAAAATTGTGAAATTGCGCCTTAATCTCATCTTGATCGCACAGCCAGCGAAGTGCGCCAAAATCGTGACCTTCATTGGGAAGCCGGTTCACTTCGGCCTCGACCTGCTGATAATGACTCTTTATGTTGTCCTGACAATTGTTTTCCAGCGTCAATGGGAACCGCACCGTAAACCAGCCAATCGAATCAGTAAGCAGATTCGAACCACACACCCTCTTCCGGCCATGAGACTCCAATAACACTGAGCACATCACATGATCTGTCAGCGCACACCACGCCCTTACCAATGCGGTCAGAAAAAAATCATGTCGTTGACGCGCGCCAATAAATGCTTCTGCTAATGCCTCACTGGGCTCTGGTGACACTCGCTCGCGAGCAAAGAATAAAGAATCGGGATTCCTGCCATTATCAGCCAAATCATCAACCGCTCTAATCGGTCTGCCTCGGGTCATGAGCAGTTTGGCTTTCTCGCCCATCCAAAAACTAACCTGGCCCAATACCTCGGCACTTTGTGCGTAACGTTGTACTTGGTAAGACGACAGCAAGCTTTTTTCATCTATGGACGGTGGCATCGAGATTGAATGCGGCCCTGATAAACTTAGCCATGCCTTTTCGAGCTCTTTTCGCAATCGCCAAAGCGAAAATGCATCCACCACGCTATGAGAAAAAGAAATAACAATGCTCTTGATATGACCGATCGTATCTCGAATACAAACCGCCCGAACCAGCGGTCCTTTTTTTAAATCAAATCCGCCGGTACAGTGAGCGTCTACCTGCGTTTTCACCTCTTCCACACTGTTAGGCGTGCTGTCTTCCAGCTCTACGATCTCGAACGACATTAACGTCATCGATTTCTTCGGATCATAATTCCAAGCCGTTTCGCTTTTATTTAGTCGAAAATAAAAAACGGCATGTCTGGCAAGCGTTGTGTCAATCAACTCCTCCAGTGAATCACTTTTGAGAGAGGCGGGCGGACGCAAAAAAACGGATATGTTGTATCGGTCAACCCGGTCCCCGGACGCCATCTCGTCAAGATAAATGGGACTTAGGGGTATGACTTGTCCGGCTGAATGCGTATCGGCTTCGCTGACGGCTTGCTGTATTGCTGCGTTATCTTGCAGTGCTGATACCACCCGCTTTGACAATGTCGTTAGTGTTACACCATCTTGAAGCACAGGATCAATGGCGGCGCCACTTTCGCTATTAATCCGATACGCAAGATCAAGAGCCAGAAGAGAATCAATTCCAATTTCCACTAACGGTTTATTGCTTGATACCGCTTGCGGCCTGATACCAAGAAGATCAGCCACTATTGTTCGTAAATATCGTTCGACGCTTGCCAGTGAATCTTCTGCTGAGAGCGTCTTGCCTCTCCCGACAGTTTGCTCAACCCCAAATAAACTTTCTTGGGAATCAGAAGATCCGGTCCCGCCATCACGCCACTCGCCATTAGTCGGTCGAACATATTGATATATCGGCTGAAGGGTATTGGCCAGGAATCGCTGAGCGCACTCGCCTCGACGAACCTTGCCGCTGGTGGTGAGAGGAATTTGTCCTGGTTTTACGAGCAGAATAATATCGGGTGTGATCCTGTTTTCCGCCGTCACTGCTTCGATGACGAGCTGGATAACCTGGTGTGATGGTAAGTCTCGAAGATCAGCTCGATAGATCTCACAGATAATGACAAGCTGCTCTTGCTGATCTCCATTGATAGCAAAAGCGCAGACCCTATTTTGATTAATCGCTGTATGCGCAGCGCCTGCAGACCACTCGATATCCTGCGGAAAGATATTTCGACCGCGAGAAATAATCAGATTCTTCAATCGTCCCGAAACAAACAGCTCACCCTCATGCAAAAACCCAAGATCACCCGTTCTCAGCGCTGAATCACCGACCGTTACCGAGTTGTTGTCTGCCAAATCTCTTTGCGCATTGAGATAACCCGGCGAAATGCTTGGGCCTTCAACACAAATCTCACCAATCAACCCCTCACCAAGTCGCTGGTCAGATCCCGGGTCACGAATCGAGATATTAACGTTCGGAAGGGCTGTCCCACAGCTGACAAGATTTCTCTGCGATGCTGCGTCTTGGGAAGACTGAGCCACACCTTTTTCTAACAATGCGTTATCGAACGAACGAACGTTATAAGAAGTTGCGGCCGGAATACCCGAAACCATTAGCGTTGCTTCTGCCAACCCATATACGGGCGAAAAAACATCAGAAGAAAATCCGACACACTTAAAGCGTTCCGAGAATCTTTTGAGGGTTTGCTCTCGAATCGATTCCGCCCCATTAAAAACGGCCTGCAAGCTTGAAAGACTCAGGCCCGAGATTTCCGTATCGCTAATCCTGTCCACACAATAATCAAAAGCAAAATTTGGAGCGCCTGTCATTGTGACTTCAAATTGACTGATTGATTCGAGCCACGATACCGGCCTGCGTAGAAAAGTTTTTGATGGACTGAGAATACTCGGATAACCCACACACATCGGCAAAATCAAACCACTAATCAGACCCATATCATGGTAGGGGGGCAGCCAGGAAAAGCCAATCGTATTTGAATCAAACCCGCCATGAAGCTGCATGCCACGAGCGTTTTGAAGAAGATTTAAATGAGTGAGGACCACACCTTTTGGGCGACTTGTTGAACCCGATGTGTACTGAATCATTGCCACGGATTCGCCCGTCGCCGTTATGGCGACATCGCTGTCAGACGAGCGGGCCTTGCGAGTCGGGTCGATCTCAATGAGTGGTGTGTCATTAAATCCGAGCTCACCAAGGAGCGGCTTGATGCGCCTGGCGAGATCGGGGGTAGTCAAAAATGCCGCTGGCGCGACATCAGTCACCAAATCATGGAACCGAAGGGTCGAACGGTTCACTCGCGCTGTTGCCGGAGGATATGTTGGCACCACGACACGCGAGGACAAAATACAACCGTAAAAGCCGACCACAAATTCCATACCTTCAGGCGCAAGCAACACCACGCGATCACCCGGGACCGTTTTCTCGTTGAGGGATTGCGCCACGCTCGTGGCAAACGCAAAGAGCTGAGAGTTGCTGAGGTGAGTGACATCACTACCGTCCTCAACAAAAGAAAACGCATTATCCTGCGAAGTATGAATACTTCGGTTAAGTGCGATTTCAGCGAGATTGTTCAAACGGCCGGTTATCTTGACGTTTTACTTCTGATACTCAGTTGACGATGAACACGATCAAAATTTACTCGACTGTATATTCCGGACGCAAAGAGACTTGATAAATCCAAGGCCACTTTTTCCCCGTCAGATACAAATCATCATTCGCCGAATCCCAGGCGATGCCGTTTAGTACGTTAGCGTTTGGATCAGATGCTTTTGCATCAGCGACCAACTTACGACAGTCGATGATCGACGTGACGCGCCCCGATTCTGGATCAACGACAACAATATACGGCGTCATCCAGACATTCGCCCATATCTTTCCCTCAATCAATTCAAGTTCATTAAGCAAACCGACCGCGGTGCCCTGAAGTTGAACTTCGATTGCCTCTTCAACCGAAAAATCCTCAGTCGATCGAATAGTCAGGATATTTGAGCCATCCGACGCGATGAGTCGTTGACCGTTTGTTGCTAATCCCCACCCTTCCCGATCGTTAGTGAATGGACTTACCGGAACAGGCACTTCTCCCGAAATGTCATAGCGATACACCCGCCCTTCCTTCCAGGTCAGCTGATAAAGCATATTCCCAATGACGGCAATGCCCTCACCAAAATCATTCTGAGAAAGCGCTACTTCATGCTCCGGGGTCAGCACCCCACCCTGCGTATCAAATTTATTTTTAATCAGCTTCGACTGGCCATAAAGTCCTGTCCCTTCCCACAGCACATCACCATCAAACTGAAGACCTTGAACAAAGTTTTCTGGGTTATGTGGGATTTTTCGGACGATCTCAGCTTCAAATATGTTGATGCCATTTGCCTTTGAAGCTAGCAGGTCATTGAGTTGGGGTACAGTCACCTTCGCTAACCATAGCCCATTGATATTCCCTCTAAAAAAGTATCCCGCAGCAGCCACAATAACCACAAGTAACATTCCGAGAATGAATCGTTTTTTCTTTTTTATATTCATAGGGCTGACCAATTATTACGGTTTCTGAATTGAGTATTTGAGATGATGAATCTAAAAGCAGGTCTCCTCATCACTCAAAAATGCGGGAATAGAACTCGTTCGATCTCCTTAAACAAAAAAATGCAATGAGGCGTTTGGAATGAATAGTCGAGTCGGTCACAACATCACTGCATAGATGATGTCATGGTTTCAAGGTTAACAACCTTGAACAACACTTTGACCCCCACTAATTAACTCCAGTTCAAAATCAGTCAAATCACCATCTTGTCCCAAGAAGTCCTGATGGGCATAGACCTCATCTGAAGTGATGGTAAAGCCATGTGTTTTGGCAAGGGTTGCTATGCCATCTCCCAGACCTGAACCGTTGGTAGTTGCTGTGTTGATGATGGAGATCACTGCTTCTTGGAGATCATCATCTTCAAGGACTGCATTACGGAAGGAATTAAAGTCGGTCATGAGGCTCTCCTTAAGTTATCACTCAAGAATACGCTTGTCTTAGGAATGACTCAACATATAAAGATAGTTACACGCCTTAACGACTCAAATCAGTGAATATCAAA
>JABHUE010000018.1 GCA_018672825.1 Pseudomonadota bacterium
ACAGTTTCGTCATCTTTTGCCACTGTTTTACCATAGGTTTGACCGCGATTGACCCCAACGCCCAGTTATGATGACGGTATTGAAAATTGCTTCAAGAGTAAAAAACGTGAAAAACCAAGTGTTTGTTCCGCTTTCTGACGACATTCTATACGAACATCCTGAATTGATTCAGGGGCCAATAGCTGCGTTTGATCCTGCGAAAGTGGAAATCTTTAAAGGGTATCAAAGTGTTCAATCAGCGAGAGTCGACGGCGTTAACTCGCATCAAACGGTATCACTTTTGGATATTTCTTCGTTTGTTTCCTGAATAAAAGGTAGTGTAAGGGTGGGTTCACCCATAAAAAACCGCGGTTTACCCGCGGTTTTTTGTTTTTCAGAGTCCGGTTCCAGTCGAGCCTAACTTTCGCGTCCAGGGCGCACCGGTCGCGCGGCAGTAGGGCGGAGTCTTGGGGTCGCTGCGCGGTCGTGTGCAGGCGATTTTTCGGTTTCCATTTCGACCGATCCCCTGAATGTACAACCGTCTTCGAGGACGACTCTGGGCGCCCGAATGTCACCGTGCACCTTACCGGACGGACTAATAACAACTTGCTCACTGCCGTGGAGCTCTCCTTTGACCTCGCCATCAATTCGAATAATTCGAGCGCTGATATTCGCTTTCACTTGCCCATTGGCACTTACGACCAGATTGTTGTCCTTGAAATTAACGGTACCTTCAACGGTGCCGTCAACGATCAGATCTTCCTCGCCACTCACATCGCCGTGGATCACAATGGAGGGTCCTATGGTCGCGGGTTTACGGCCGTTCGTTTTAACCGGATCCGGCGTTTTAGCGGCCGGGGCAGCTTGAGAAGCTACGGGTTTGTTGGGGCTTTCAGCTCCTGCGGGTGTTTCTATTTCCTTCTGCGTCATTTAACCGGCGTCCTGTAAGGCGATGTTGTTGGGGGGGGTTCACTAGGCGCCTCGGGCGCCTTGAATAGATTTGATTCTGGCTGAGAAACGATCAACCGTCAACGAATCGACACTCTAAGAGGGTGAAACACGGACGAAGCAACCGATTATCGGTGATTTCGTTAACTTTACATAATATACATTATGCGAACATATATCAGAGGCGCGAACTCAAACGACCGGTAACTCCAGACTAGATCTGAGCACCTTTGGAAACCTTGGCCAGTGGAAACAATCTCGAAAAATTGTCACTGGTGACCTCCGCAACCTCTTCAAGCGTGATTCCTTTTAGTTCCGCCAAGCATTCGGCTGTATAACGAACCAACGCCGGTTCATTCGTCTTGCCCCGGAATGGATGCGGCGCCAGATATGGCGAGTCTGTCTCGACCAGTATCCGGTCGAGTGGCGCTTTTTTGGCGACCTCGCGAAGTTCGGCTGCATTTTTAAATGTCAAAATACCCGAAAAAGAGATGTAGAACCCCTGATCGATTACTTGCCGGGCGGTGACCCAATCCTCGGCAAAGCAATGCATGACGCCGCCACATTCATGGGCGCCCTCTGTTTTGATTATTTCAACCGTATCGGCCGCAGCATGCCGGCAGTGAACAATAACAGGCTTCTGTAGCGCTTTCCCGACCGCTATATGAACTGCAAAACGATCTTTTTGCCAGTCCTGCGCCCCTTCTGATCGAAAATAATCGAGCCCGGTTTCCCCGATTGCGACGACCCTTTCATGCGTTGCCAAGTTTGCAAGCGTTTTCTCGTCCGGTTCCTCGTCGTGCGACAGTATTTCATTGGGGTGTACCCCGACGCTCAGTGAAATATTGTCGAACGGCGCTGTGATTTCAACCATTCTTGGAAAGTCCGCTAAATTAACGCTGACGCACAATAAATGTGAGACGCCAGCTGACCGCGCCCTCATCACCACCCCGGTGATATCTTCCGACAAGTCGGGAAAGTCCACGTGACAATGCGAATCGATCAACATAAATACGTACCTAACATAATTTAAAGCGTATGCGTTGCGCCATGTTGGGTATCTGAATCTCCCAACAACATCGTGACCCGTTCTTGCAGGCGTTTTCCCTCAGGCCCCTTAAACTGAACCCCAACGCCTCTCGTACGACTGCTTTGGGCATCTGCCGGGGTGACCCAAACTACAGATCCTGCCAATGCGAATTGTTCATCATCAATCAACTTAAGCACAAGAAATATCTCGTCGCCCATTTCATATTCCTTGGTTGTTGGAATAAACAATCCCATATTTTTAAGGAACGGCATATAAGCCGCTCGTAACGTTCGCGCATCATTAATTGACACCGACACGGTTCTCGCTCGAGAACCGCTCTCATTAGGATGATCAATCATGTTTTTTCCTTGCCGGACCGGAATCAAAGTATATGGTTTTGTGGCATTCGCTAACTCTGAATGCGAATCAACATATCTTCAAGCGCTAGCTGCGAGTCGATTGTGGTGCGAAGGCTTTCACGAACCTCCCCAATCTCAACAAATCGATCCATTATTGTTTTATCACTTGCAGAGAGAACGCCCGCGCTCGCACTCCTGCGCACTTGCTTTAGGAACTGGCGCTGCAGAAGTTCAAGGACAAATTCGTCACCCAAAGCCTCGAAAAATGGCTTGAGAGTCTCGAATTCACCAAAGACCGACTCGCGTCCCCGAATAGATTCGAGAAACTCAAGCAGAGCCCCATCGACGCCTCGTTCAATAAGGTCCGTAATAACAAACGGTCCAAGCCCGGCTCCTGACAATTGGGTGGCGGTTTCTGGGTCCACTCCCTTCTCATCTCGAAGCCAGGTCGCCACAACAGATGACGAGGGTCCTTTGACTGAAAAATGGATGCATCGACTTCGAATCGTTGCGGGTAAACGATGCCCGGACGAGGTTACCAAAATAATGAAAGTATCACGGGTGGGCTCTTCCAGTAACTTCAAGAGTGCATTGGCCGCGTTATGGTTGAGTTGATCTGCTTTAGGAAAAATAACAACCTTTCGAGCCCCACGACTTGCCGTAGCGGCGAGATTTTGGTTTAAGGCCCGAATCGATTCAACACCAACCTGCTCACTTGGCTTTCGAGCAGACGTCAATTTTTTTTCAAGCCAGTATCTTTCTGCATGTCTGACGAAATGAGTGGACAAAAAATTCCCGCTTGCTTCACTTGTGACGACATGAAGATCTGGATGTACGCTTTGCTCAACAAGCTGACAAGAAGAGCATGTCCCGCAACCTGATTTATCTTGATCCGTTTCGCACAACATAATCCGTGCGAGATCAAAAGCGAGTAGCGACTTACCAATCATCTCCGGTCCGGTAAGAAGAATTCCGTGAGGCAATGACTGCCATCGACTGATCAGTTTAATTCTGGCATTTTCTAGCCATTCGCAAGGCATCGGACTAGCCAAGAGATCGAGCGTGCAGATCATCAATTCGTGTCGCAATCTCGAATTCAATTTCTTGAATCGACTGCGCCGCGTCAACCAAAACAATCCTCATCGAATTGTGATCTTGCCGTTTAAGATAGGCCGCTCGAATCCGGTTTTTAAACTCAATCGCCTCCGACTCAAATCGGTCCAGAGGGGAATCTCGCAAATGACTGCGTCGGACCCCTTCTTTAACATCCAGATCGAGTAGCAGTGTGAGATCGGGCTCCAGCCCATTTGTTGCAATTTCAGCGAGCACGTCTATCAATTCATCAGGTAATCCCCTACCCCCACCTTGATAGGCGTAGGAGGCATCCGTGAACCGATCACAAAGAACCCATTTGCCCGCTGCCAGATTAGGTTCGATAACCTCTGAGGTGTGTTGTGCGCGTGCTGCAAACATCATTAAAACCTCGGTTACCGGGGTAATCCCAGCTGAACTTTCTAGAACAAGGCCTCGAATCTGTTCAGAGAGCATGGTGCCCCCTGGCTCTCTCGTGACAACAGGCGTATGACCCAATTTTTCAACATACTGGCACGCGAGGTTAATCTGAGTGGTTTTTCCGACACCATCTCCTCCTTCAAAAGAGATAAATTTTCCTCGCTGATTGTTCATAAACGTTATTTAATAAATCTTTTGACAGCCTGATTGTGTTCGGCGAGTGTTTTTGAAAAATAATGTGAACCGTCGCCTTTAGCCACAAAATAGAGAAATTCTGTTTCGGATGGGTTAACGGCTGCCAACAATGCTGCTCTACCCGGCGCAGCAATAGGACCCGGCGGAAGACCATGCCGAGTATAAGTATTGTAAGCGGTATCCTTCTTCAAATGACTGCGTTTTAAGCGGCCATCGAAGTCTGGCCCAAGCCCAAAGATCACCGTCGGATCGGTTTGTAGACGCATGCCAATTTTCAACCGATTTTGGAGTACGCCACTTATCACCGGCATCTCCGCTTCCAACATTGCTTCCTTTTGAATGATCGACGCAAGAATAAGCGCCTCATATTTAGTGGAAATACTTAAATCTGCACTTCGTGATTCCCAGATCTCGGTTAATACACGATCCATTTTGACCGCGGCACGTGACAGGACATCAACACTCGACTCGTTTAACACATAATGGTATGTGTCCGGGAAGAAGGAACCCTCGATTGACGGTGCATCGAGATTGAGTGTGTTCATTACTTCCGTGTCTGACATCTGACTCAGTTGATCTTTCAATTTTTTAGCCTGGGCGAGGCGAGCTGACATCTCCCTAAATGTAACACCTTCCAATATCGTTACCTTGCGTTCGAAGATCTCACCGCGTCCAATTTTCCCAAGCACTTGTGCAGGCGTTTCCCCGGTTTCAACAAAGTACTCGCCAGCCTTTAATGAGGCCGAGATTCCGCTCAGGACCCCCCAGAAAATCACTGGCCACTCAGAATGGGTAAAGCCCTGATTCTCGAACTGCCTTGCGATCTTTGACAGTCCAGCGCCAGACTCAATAACCAGAAATTGGTCGCTTGCTGCAATTGGGGTTCGGACCGACTGATAGAGAAAGAGGATTGATACGCCAGCAACACAAAAGACGATCGCAACGGATGTTGCCAAAAGTGCTCTCAATGTCCAGTTTGCCGAGAGCATATTACCCAACAGAGTGTGGTTTATTCCGAGGCGACTTAAGTTGTGATCGAAGAAAAAACCAAGGTGCCGTTTGTGCCACCGAAGCCAAAGGAGTTCGAGAGCGCAGAACGGATGACAACCTCTCGAGATGAATGCGGAACATAATCAAGATCACAATCCGGATCAGGATTATGAAGATTAATCGTGGGCGGAATGATCTGGTGGAAAATCGACTTTACCGTAGCCACCGCTTCAACACCGCCTGCAGCACCTAAAAGGTGCCCGATCATTGATTTAGTTGAGCTGACCATAATTTGACTGACATGATCAGCGAACACGCTTTTTAGTGCGAGTGTTTCCGCGAGATCACCGAGCGGGGTCGACGTACCGTGCGCATTTACATAGTCAATGGTGTCGGTCGAGATTGACGCACTTCGCAACGCGCTTTTCATACATCGGGCGGCACCCTCCCCACCGGGCGCGGGTTGCGTCATATGATGGGCATCGCCGCTCACCCCATAACCTGAGAGCTCTGCATAAATACGGGATCGCCGTTTTTTTGCATGTGCCTCTGACTCTAGAACCATGACTCCGGCACCCTCACCCATCACAAAACCATCGCGCTCGAGATCCCACGGTCGACTCGCGACTGTTGGATCATCGTTTCGACGGCTTAGTGCTTTTGCGGCTGCAAATCCAGCGAGCGAGGTGGGCGTAATCGGCGCCTCGGTTCCTCCAGCGATCATAACTTCTGCGTCTCCAAGTGCAATCATCCGTGCCGCCTCACCAATGGCATGAGTCCCTGTGGTGCAAGCCGTGACTACCGCTAGATTCGGTCCCCGAAGGCCTAACATGATGGAGAGATTGCCCGAGACCATGTTAATTATGCTGCTGGGAATATAAAAGGGTGAGACCTTTCGCGGACCCTTTTCGGCCATTAACCGAGTCGTGCTCTCAATTGTATTCAGCCCGCCAATTCCCGCTCCAATTAAAACGCCAATCTGATCTCGATCGACTCTCTCTAAATCGATACCACTGTCTTCAAAAGCCTCAAGCCCGGCACACAAGCCCAACTGGATGAACCGATCCATCCGTCGTATTTCTTTAGCGCCGAGGCGTGCCTCAGGATCAAAACCGTTTGCTTCCCCAGCAATTCGCGTGGGAAGGTCAGAGGCGTCAAAATGACTGACCGTGTTTATACCGTTTTGACCTGACGTTAAACCAGCCCACGTTGAATCCAGGTCGTTGCCTACCGGCGAAATACAGCCGAGACCTGTGACAACCACTTTTCTTAATCCATGCATATTAGTTTTATAAAAAAATAAAGCCGCCTGAAGCGTGAGCGTCAGCCGGCTTTATAGGGGTGCTGGAATCTGATGTTCAGGCGTAATCAGGTATTGGTATTTTTTTGAATAAATTCGACCGCTTGCTTCACCGTCGTTATTTTTTCGGCCTCATCATCTGGGATCTCGGCATCAAATTCTTCCTCGAGGGCCATTACAAGTTCCACCGTATCTAGGGAGTCCGCCCCCAGATCGTCGACGAAGGAAGCATCTGGAGTTACCTGATCGTCACT
Source organism: Pseudomonadota bacterium (assembly GCA_018672825.1). GTDB lineage: Bacteria > Pseudomonadota > Gammaproteobacteria > Arenicellales > UBA868 > UBA868. The sequence continues at coordinate 6,568 of JABHUE010000018.1, forward strand.
TACGCCGAGCTGCTCGACAACGATTTTCTTGACGCGTTCTTCAATACTGCTCATGGGTGCTATAGCCTCCTGGTATATGGATTCTTCCATGGCGATGTTCAATTCATTACTGAAATTGAGCATCCACCGGATGAAGCGGGATTAAACCGTAAACCACTCGTTAAGTCCATTAAAAATCCGAAACACCTTTAAATAAAATCGTTAGTGAGAACTTGAGGGTATCACCTAATTTTTATTTCAAAACAGTTACTTACAGTTGATATATCAGAAACCCATGAACATTCCGCCATTAACATGCAGGACTTGTCCGGTAATGTAACCTGCCCCGTCAGACGTAAGAAATTCAACCGCATGTGCGATATCTTCCGGCTGACCCAGGCGTCGCTGCGGAATCGTCTCGATCAATTTGGATTTGTGAGCGTCGGAGATCTCGTCGGTCATGTCAGTTGCAATAAATCCAGGCGCGATCGCGTTGACTGTAATACCTCGAGACGCCACTTCGTGAGCCAGTGATTTGGTAAACCCCATCATTCCGGCTTTTGTTGCAGCGTAGTTGGTTTGTCCAGGATTGCCCGTGGCGCCAACAACCGAACTGATATTAATAATTCGACCGAAGCGTTTTTTCGTCATACCCTTAAGGCAGATTTTTGTCAGCGAAAAAATCGCGTTTAAATTTGTATTAACAACGTTATCCCATTGTGACTTTTTCATTCGAAGCAGTAAATTGTCTTCTGTTACTCCTGCGTTATTAATCAGTACACTAATTGACCCCAATTCAGCCGTGATCGTTGATACCAGATCTTCACCTTGCGTTTGATTATTAACGTCCAGTACGGCGCCGCGACCTTTGCCGCCTGTCGATTGAATTGATTCGGTTATGGCTTTTGCGCCAGCATCACTCGTCGCGGTACCGATAACGGTATAGCCGAGATGCGCAAGACGAAGCGCCACGGCTTTGCCAATGCCTCGACTCGCTCCTGTAACCAAACTAACCGATTTGTTTTCCAGGTCTAACCCATCATTCATCTATCATTCTCACGCATCCGTTATTAATATCTGACTAACATGCTGCCCCAGGCAAAGCCACCACCAAAAGCCTCAAAAATGATGTTCTGACCGCGGCAAATCCGTCCATCACGAACAGCCTCATCAAAAGCTAACGGAATCGATGCGGCTGATGTATTGCCATGACGTTCTATCGTGACCACAACCTTATCAAGACTCATATCGACTCTACGGGCTATCGCCTGGATTATTCTGATATTGGCTTGGTGAGGGACCAGCCAATCAATATCTTTCTCTGTCAGATTATTCGCGTCAAGCGCCTCAACGACCGCGTCACCCAGCGCGGAGACTGCCCAGCGGAAAACCTCTTTCCCCTTCATTTCAGTGAAGGCCTCTCGCTGGACCACTTGGTCATATGCAGTCGATACACCCGTTGGAACGCAAAGAAGATCTTTATAGGCGCCGTCCGCATGAAGATGACTCGAAACGATACCGGGCGAATCAGAAGCTTCGAGCACCATCGCGCCCGCCCCGTCGCCAAAAAGAACGCATGTGGACCGATCTTTCCAGTTAAGAATTCTGGAGAATGTTTCGGCGCCGATGACTAATGCGCATTTGCTGCCGCCCGTTTGGATATATCGATGTGCTACGTCCAACGCATAAACAAATCCCGCACAAACCGCTTGAACGTCAAATGCCGGACCCCCCCGTATACCGAGGCGTTCCTGCAACAAACAGGCAGTGCTGGGAAAAACCTGATCAGCGGTCGTGGTCGCAACGATCACTAAATCTATATCCTCAGGATTTCGCTGGGCAGACTCGAGTGCACGTTCTGCCGCTTGTACTGCAAGATCACACGTGAACTCATCTGGCGCCGCAATATGGCGTTGGCGAATACCACTTCTTGAGAAAATCCAATCATCAGAAGTATCGACCATTTCCGCTAGTTCATGATTATCGAGCACCCTATCGGGTAAATAACCTCCCGTCCCAATAATTCGAGCATCAATAAGCATAGCCGTTAGTCCGCGAGGGCCAAAGTAGCCTCAAGGTCGCTCTCTATTTGAGAAATCAGGTTCTTGCTAGCCGCAAGTCGAGCAGCGCCAATCGCATTGGAGAAAGAGGTTTGATCCGCTCCGCCATGGGATTTTATGACAACACCTCGCAATCCGAGAAGCATGGCGCCGTTATACCTGCGATGATCGATCCGCGCTTGAAATGCCCTCAAGACCGGTTTCGCAATAAGTGCTGCGAGTTTACTGAATACAGATTTTGTAAATTCCTCCCGAATGACTTTTGTCAGCATTTGCGCGAGACCTTCACTTGTTTTAAGCGCAATATTCCCCTCGAACCCGTCGCAAACAATAAGATCAACGTCGCCGTTGAAAATATCGTCACCTTCGACATAGCCAACGTAGTTGAGATCACTGTTTTTCAACATGTCTGAGGCCGTTTTTATTGTGTCACTCCCTTTAATCTCCTCACTACCCACATTTAATAGTCCAACGGTTGGGGCGTCAGTGCCCTCTAATGTACGAACCAAGCTTGATCCCATTAACCCAAACTGAAAAAGTACTTCAGGCGGGCTCCCGACATTCGCGCCAAGATCTAACATATGGACATGGCCTGCCGGTCGGGGTAAAACCGCAATAATGGCAGGACGATCAATTCCGGGTAACGTTTTTAATACAAAACGGGCAGTAGCCATCAAAGCTCCGGTATTGCCCGCGCTAACGCATCCACTAACAGCGCCTTCAGACAGTTGATTGATCGCAACCCGCATTGATGAGTCCTTTTTGAACCGTAATGCGGATGCGGGAGGCTCGTCCATTTCAACAACTTCCGACGATGGCACAACGATGAGGCGATCAGCCGGTGCTGAAGGCGACAATGCGTCGTGTAACTGCTCTGGATCACCCACTGCGTGACAGATAAGATCGGGGTAACGACTCAGTGCGTCGAGTAGTCCGGGTGCGGTAACCTCGATCCCCTGATCTCCGCCCATCATATCGACAGACAACCGGATCAGGCTAGATGTCCCCGACATATCAAAAGCGCGAGTTCCAGCCGATTGGCAAGAATGGCCTACTCTTCAGCCGCAGATTCCTGAATCACTTTTCGGCCGCGATAATATCCGTCGGCGGTGACGTGGTGGCGACGATGAAGTTCTCCTGAGACAGGGTCGGTCGAGAGCGTAACTTTCGTCAGTCCGTCATGGGCACGGCGCATTCCTCGCTTAGAAGGTGTCTTTCTATTTTTTTGAACGGCCATAGGGGTTCTCTTTGATTAGAATAGTGAGCACCCCACGTTCCTAGATCGAGAGCAATGTGCCAACGTATCTTGCAACGTGGGTGAAAACCCCCTAATTTTAGTGGCTTAAGCCAACGGTTGTCAAAAATTATGCTGAACCAGAAAGTTATATTGGCCTCAACTTCACCTTATCGCAAAGAACTTCTTGCCCGACTGGGCATTCCTTTTGATGTGGTCGCGCCTAATGTCCGAGAGAAACCTCTTCCGGGGGAAAGACCCGCCGACCTCGCATTACGATTGGCAATTTCAAAAGCGAAAGCTGGCGCGGAGCTGTTTTCAGAAGGGTTAGTGATTGGATCGGATCAGGTTGCTGAAGTGAATGGCGTGATAATGGGAAAACCCGCTGATCGCCAAGCTGCGATTGACCAATTGACTCGTGCGTCGGGAAATAGGATGACGCTCTATACCGGGCTTGCATTGGTGAATATCACCGCCGATTCAGTGCAAAGCGCTGTCGAACCTTACTATGTTCAGTACCGGGAGCTAAGCCTTGCTCAAATCAATCGCTATATTGATACCGAAGAACCTTATGGCTGCTGTGGCAGCCTCAAATCAGAAGGTCTTGGAATTACATTTCTGAGCGAGCTATCGGGGAAAGATCCAACCGCTCTAATCGGACTACCCCTTATCAAACTCACAGACATGCTGTCAAATGAAGGCATGGAATTTCCAGTGAGCGACGCTTCTTAGTTCTGATATTTTAAAGAGGGCGTTCCAGATAAACCGATGGACCGGACCACACTGGCCGTAAAATTATCAAACAGCAGGGTCCACCAATCGTCATCTATCGAAAAATCTAATATCACCGGCGCTCCGATGATATCCCTCGCGACTTCGTTAATCGACGCGGCTGAATCCGCCAGACCCATATTGATCGCTTCCCCACCGGTCCAGACCTGGCCCGAGAAAATGTCAGGGTCGTCCTGTAGCCGATTACCCCTTCCCTCCTTAACCGCCGCGATAAATTGATCATGGACGTCATCAAGAATCCGCTGCAAATTCTTTTGATCATTTTTATCCACCGGCGAAAACGGGTCCAGCATGCCCTTGTCTTTCCCTGCAATCGTTAAACGTCGTTCAACCCCTAAGTCCTTCATCGCGTCAACAAACCCAAATCCACTGGAAATAACACCAATGGAGCCGACAATACTGGCCGGATCGACGAATATATCCTCGGCAGCCACCGAGATGTAGTAGGCCCCCGATGCGCCGATATCAGCAATTACAGCAAAGAGTGGAATATCAGGATGCTCAAGGCGAAGACGGCGCAGTGCTCGGTAGATCTGCCCAGACTGAACGGGGCTACCACCTGGGCTATTTATGGCCAGAATAATACCGCGAACACCTTTGGTGCCAAATGCAGCTCGGACTGCGTCCTCCACTTCGCGTGCCGAGGTCCCGCGTTCCACCCCAATCACGCCCGAGATGGGGATAACCGCGGTAAATTCATTAGGAAGGCGATCGCTAATCAACATTGGCCCACCAAGCCCGCCTACGAGAAGCAATGCTAAAACCGCTAACCAGAGAATTCGGAACCTCCGTCTGCGTTTTCTCTCTCGACCTTGCTCGCGAAGCACCGTGGTGAGCAATTGCTGAATTTCGGATGACCCATTGCCTGTTTGCATTTGTTCTCCATTTGCGTCGAGATTGTTCGCGTTGTGATTAGATGACAATATGATTAACCAACATGGTATCGATGATCTGTGAGGAATACGTCTCCTTGTTCCTCAACGACTTGAATTTGGGTTAGCGCTGTTCCGGAGCAAGGTCCCCCTAGGCATTCGCCATTCTTAGGAGAGTAAAGTGCGCCGTGAGTTGCGCAAATTAGATTTTTACCGTCGAGGTCAAAGAATTCTCCGGGACTCCAGTCCAGCTCGAGCGCCCTGTGGGAGCATTGATTGAAAAATGCGGCTACACCATGCTCATGACGAATGACAAAGGCAGCGCGCGTTACCTCTCGATCAAGAATATCAAAACGTACTCCTTTTCTACCGGTTTTTAATATCTCTGAGTGACAGATGAATTCGTGACTGTACCGACCGTTATTGGACATTTTGCTTTTGTTCAAGTTTGAAAAGTACGCTCGAAAGATCGTCCGGTAATGAAGACTGAATAGTCATCGGGGTGCCGGAATTGGGGTGGTCAAAAAAAAGTGATTCTGCATGTAAAAACTGTCGCCTTAATCCGAGTTTCCGTAAATCAAGATTACGTTCCTTATCGCCATAAAGTTTATCTCCAGCAACCGGGTATCCCTCTTGTTGCGCATGAACACGCACCTGATGAAGACGCCCTGTCTTGATTTCAACTTTCACTAGGGTATGACCCTCCAAAGACTTGACGGGATCGAAGATACTAACTGCCTCCCTTCCTGAGCTGCTGACTTTTGAACGCTTTGCGCCAACCGCTCCGCGAACGGTTTCCAGAGAATGGGTAAGGGTCCGAATCCCTCCCCGCCATTTCCCCATCAACAGTGCGATATAAAATTTCTGTATGCTTTTCGACTCATTGCGAGAACTAAAAAGCAGGTGCATCTGACGTAACGCCATCGGATCTTTAGCTAGCATCAAGACTCCTGAAGTTTCTTTATCCAAACGATGTATCAGTTCGAGATAACCTGTCCTTCGACTTCGCAAAATTTCAATCAAGCCATAGTCATGCCCACTACCACTGTGGACCGCGCATCCGGATGGCTTATCGACAATAAGTAAGTGATCATCTTCGAAAAGTGTCGAAATCTTGAAGTTAGGCGCGGCGCTGGGTTCCCGCAACTTTTCGGACGCTTGGCGCAATGGCGGGATTCTCACAGTATCTCCATCTGCAAGGCGACTAGACGGTTTAACTCGCCCGCCGTTTATGCGGACTTGACCATCGCGAATTATTCGATAGATATAGCTTTTAGGAACACCTTTCAGATGTTTAAAAAGATAATTATCAAGACGCTGGCCCGCTTCGGCTAATGCAACAAGGCGTTTTGAAACTGGAACTTTCGGCGTTTCCTTCACTTTCTAACCTAAACTTATTATTTTATTGAAAAAAAACGGTTTCACGGCTACACTCGACGGCGTCGATCATTTGATCGACACGCCTCGAAAGCTGGCGAGACGCGTCTAGGAGATGTCCTGGCGCCTCAGGTGACCCAGATCGCGCGCCTCGAACGAATTGTAACAAGCGCGGATCCAAGGCAAAAGAAGCCAGGGACCACCAACAAGATCTCATCAGTACGAGAGCCGACGTCGGGCTTTAAATTTACTGCCTTGACGAGATGACGAACAGAATCCTGTTTACGTGAATTCACGTAGACTTCCGCCCGAAACGGCGGCAAGCTGGTAAACACCAGCGGTTTCAAGAAGGAAGTGGCCCCGGATCTGGGGATGCGTAGTGAGGAAGTCGTCCTAAACAACGCCGGCCAGTCTATTGCGAATCATAGCCACATCAGCGCGCCCCAGGCGCGTCCTAACCTCGTCGGTTCCGTACTCATTTGATCTAGCCGTGCTTCAGGGGCGCGTGTGATTAACTGCGGTCGCTCATCAGAAACTCCGAGGAGTGAAAATGCGGCCTTAAAAACGGAATTAAAATGAAAAGAATGCTATTTAATGCAACCCACCCTGAAGAACTTCGGGTTGCCATCGTCGATGGACAGAAACTCCTTGATCTCGATATCGAATCATCAAGCAATGCTCAGCGTAAGGGAAACATCTACCAGGCACGTGTCACTCGAGTCGAGCCAAGTCTAGAGGCTGCTTTTGTTGAATACGGCTCAGAGCGACAGGGTTTTCTCCCTCTAAAAGAGATTTCCCGCGCCCACTTTAAGAATTTTTCGCCGGCGACACCGATGGCGCAGGTCAGAATTAAGGATGTTATCGAAGAAGGTCAGGAACTCCTCATTCAGGTTGAAAAAGATGAGCGAGGCACAAAAGGGGCTGCTTTAACCACGTTTATTAGTCTTGCGGGTCGCTACTTGGTGTTGATGCCCAATAACCCGAAAGGCGGCGGTATTTCTCGGCGAATTGACGGTAACGAGCGATCTGACCTGCGAGACGCAATGGCCGACCTTCAGTGCCCGCCTGAGCATTCCCTCATCGCAAGAACAGCAGGCATTGGAAAGAGTCCAGAAGAGCTTCAATGGGACTTGGATTTTCTTTTGCAATTATGGGGTGTCATTGATAAGGCCTCATCAACCCAGGAGGCCCCTTTTCTGGTTTATCAGGAAAGCAATCTGATCGTCCGAACATTGCGAGATCATTTGCGTTCAGATATTCAGGAAATCGTGATTGATGAGGCATCAGTCTACGAGCGAGCCTCTCGATTTATGTCCCAATTGATGCCTCAAAACGCGTCCAAACTAAAACAGTATGAGGACACGGTGCCCCTTTTTTCCCGATTCCAGATTGAGCATCAGATTGAGAATGCGTACTCGCGCTCGGTAAAGCTTCCGTCCGGCGGAGCCCTCGTTATTGACCATACAGAGGCGCTGATCTCTATTGATGTGAACTCGGCTCGCGCAACAAAAGGATCTGATATTGAAGAGACTGCGCTACAGACCAATCTGGAGGCTGTAGATGAATTAGCGCGCCAGATGCGAATCCGGGACATGGGTGGTCTACTCGTCATTGATTTAATTGATATGACCTCTCCAAAAAATAAAAAGACAGTTGAGAATCGACTGGCTGAAGCGGTTAGGCCTGATCGCGCCAGAATACAGATTGGTCATATCTCCAGATTCGGCCTCCTTGAAATGTCGCGGCAAAGGATGCGAAGTTCAATCAGTGACTCGAACTACGGAGTTTGCACGCTTTGTGATGGGACGGGACAGGTTCGAAATGTCACCTCTTCTGCGCTTAGCATTCTGCGGATTCTTGAGGAGGAAGCTCTAAAAGAAAACACCGAGGCCGTCTTTGCCGAATTACCGCTTGAAGTCTCGACATTCCTGCTTAACGAAAAGCGCTTTGAGGTCAACCAGATTGAGGCCCGGTTAGGAACTCGGATTGTTCTGATTCCGTCTTCGAATCTTCACGGCTCTCAGAACAATATTCAACGACTCAAGAGCGAAGATCTTGATTCTGGCGAAAACATGTTAGCAAGCCATAAGATTAAGATCACTTCTGAAAATGACACTCGTCCAGAGTATGCAATGAGTCGTAATAGTCGGCGAGCAGCGGTCAGTATTGACCAGATAGCAACAACGCCCCCGCCGACGCCAGCAGCATCGCCCTCCCCGGCCCCTAAAAAAGAAAAGGACGCCGCGGGATTTTTCTCCAGACTGCTTAAACGGCTTGGTGGGGATTCCGAAAGCGAGACCGTTGATGAAACACCCCAGCAGAATCGCCAGCACTCTGGCAATCGCTCTAGGAGCGGACGCGGCGGAAACCAGCGGGATGGTGGCCGTTCGCAAAATCGAAACTCAGGAAATGGAACTCGGTCTCGAAATGCGTCTAATCGAAATCAGGATCGAAATAAAACGGAAGGATCTTCGGAAGAAAGAAGTGGTCAACGGCGAACAAGAGGAGGTCGTAACCGATCTTCGGGCCAGGGCAATCGCCCGTCAGGAAACCGAACGCGATCACCTCAAACGGGTCAGTCCTCTCAGTCTCGTGATACTGCCCCGTCACCCTCCTCGGGAAACAGTTCAAAAATCGATTAATTCGGAGTTGATTAGGTAAGCTGGGTCACCAGTTGGGGCTCAGCTTACCCGTCTAAATAGTGCGGCGGTTTCGACATGGGCCGTATGAGGGAACATATCTGCAACCAGCAGTCGATCCAGGCGATAAAATCCAGATTCAATCAAATCTGCCGAATCCCTTGCCAATGTCGCCGGATTACAGGAAACGTAGGCAATAGCTTCGGGTTTAACATAATCCACGACGCGCTTGAGCGCCTCGCGGGCCCCACTTCTGGGCGGATCAACAATCACTTTCGAAAAGTTACCCTCGATCCAATCTACGATTCCTTCATCGAAGAGGTCCCGCGTCTTGAAAGTGACGTTTTGGATATGATTACGAGCCGCATTCAGCTCTGCTTTTTGAACGAGAGAGGGCTCACCCTCGACTCCAAGAACTTTTTTCGCAGTCTGCGCAGATGCTAAAGAAAAATTTCCAAGGCCACAAAAAAGATCGAGCACTTCGTCCTGATGATTGAGATCAAGCCAAGAAGTGATTATCTCAACCAATCTCTCGTTAATTTCACCGTTGATCTGGACAAAATCGACAGGCGAAAACTCGATAGTCAGTCCAAATTTTTCAAGCGGATAGTTCAGAGGGTCCGGTTCAGTTGGCCACAAGGCCGTAACCGTTTTCGGGCCTTTTGATTGGGTAAAAATTTGAGTTTGGTGAAGCTCACCGAAGACCGCTAACGCGTTCCGATCGGCACCCGTCAACGGCTTTAAATGCCTAAAGACAAGTGCGGTCGCATTCTCCCCGACCGCAACCTCTATCTGGGGTAGCTGATCCCGAACGCTTAATTGTTCAATAAGTCCTCGCAGTGATGGAAGCAAATCGCTGACCGATTTCACTAACACCTCACAGACTTCGAGTCCCGTGATATAGCTGTTGTTTCGCTCCCGAAATCCGACCAGCGCCCCCCCCTTCTTCCGCACATAACGAACGCCTAACCGCGCTCGTCGGCGATACGCCCAGGGATCGGCTGATAGGATATCGATATGATCTGGCAACGGGACATGAGCACCAATAAATGCATCGCTGACCACTTTCTTTTTGAAGTCAAGCTGACCGGGGTAGGACAAATGCTGAACTGCACAGCCGCCACAAATTCCGAAATAACCACATTTTGGCGTAACTCGGTCAGTAGATTCGACGATGATTGAATCAACGACTCCGGTTGAATAACTCCGACGCCCTTTTAGCCGTTTAACAGAGACTGTTTCCCCGGGAAGCGCGCCTTCAACAAACCAGACCTTGCCTTCGATTCTGCCTACGCCACGCCCATCATGACTTAGATCCTCTATCCGGGTTTCGACCGAAACAGTCGCTTCAGTCTTCATGTTGGATCGGCCGCCACGCATCGAGATAGTCTGTTAGATGAGTCGCGTCACTGCCCTTTAACATCGCAGCCAGGCGATCTTCCTCCTGTTGGAGTTGGTCTGCGTTGATACCGTCCCGAATATGCTCAAACCGCAGATAAACCAAAAAGGTATTCAATACGTCAGTCTCGCAATAGCGGCGAATCTCTTTGATTTTGCCTTCCTGATACAGACTCCAGACCTGACTCCCGCTGACCCCCATTTTTCCTGGATAACCGAGTATCACCGAAATATCGTCCAGTGGCGCAAAGGCTCGATTCTGATAGCCCGCAAGCACGTCCATCAAGTCGATATGGCGAGAATGAAAGCGGTTAAGATAATTATTAAATTTAAAATCTCGATCAGTTTCACCAGCATCCCAGTAAGTTCGTGAAACAACCCTATGTTTTAGTGCTCGGTAGTGAATCACCGGCAGGTCGAACCCACTTCCATTCCAGCTCACAAGTGTTGGCCTAAACCGCTCGATTCCGTCAAAAAAACGGATAAGCAGCTCTGCTTCAGATGAATTCTCATCACCTAAGGACCACACTTTTAGAGTCTCATCGGTCCGTAAGACAGCCGAGATTGCAACAATTCTGTGCTGCGGATGACTCAGAAAATCGGTCGTCCCGGTTTTTTGCAAGCGCAACGTTCGCATTGCTTTTGCGACATCATCATCACTAAGGCCATCGAGATTATTCAACAGACGTCCGGCTTCAACATCTGGAACGGTCTCGATATCAAAAACAAGTACTGACGCAGGACGCATTATTTATCTCTAATCTATATGAAAGCTGCTATCTCAAGATGGCAGCACGAACGGCATCGACTGTCGGGGCGACTCGAACGGGAGCTGGGCATTGAGATATCGCAACATCTGGATCTTTCAACCCATGACCGGTTAACGTGCAGACCACTGATTTACCATCGGGTATGTGCCCCGCGCTCAAAGCTTTAATGAGGCCAGCGACTGACGCAGCGGATGCAGGTTCGCAAAAAATTCCCTCCCGTTGGGCGAGAAACTTTTGGGCAGAGAGAATTTCGGAATCCTCACACGGCGTAAACCAGCCGCCAGATTGAACTCGCGCTTCATGGGCAAGTTTCCATGATTGCGGGTTGCCGATCCGAATCGCGGTGGCGATTGTTTCTGGATTCTGAATCGGACTTCCGCCCACAAATGGAGCTGCACCCGTTGCTTGACAACCCACCATTACCGGCAATTTGGTAGTTTTGTTAATCTGGTGATATTCTGAATATCCCATCCAATAGGCGCTGATATTTCCAGCATTACCAACCGGCAAAAAGTGGTAATCCGGTGCATCACCGACAAGATCCACAATCTCGAATGCCGCTGTTTTTTGCCCCTGTAGACGATAAGGGTTTACCGAATTAACCAACGCCACTGGCGCCTCTTCCGGCATTCGTTTGACGATCTCCATACCGTCGTCAAAGTTTCCGGCAATTTGAATCACGTTGGCGCCATGCATCATCGCCTGCGCTAGCTTTCCCAAGGCAATTTTTCCGTCCGGGATAACCACGAATGCCCGCATACCGGCCCGGGCCGCGTAGGCCGCTGCCGCCGCAGAAGGGTTGCCCGTTGATGCGCAAATTACGGCATCATTTCCAGCCGCTAGCGCCATCGTGATTGCAACGGTCATCCCTCGGTCCTTGAACGATCCGGTTGGATTTTCGCCTTCAACTTTCGCATAGATACTGACTCCCCGGTCAGCCTCACTTAACGAATGAAGTTTAATAAGCGATGTGTTTCCCTCCGAAAGACTGACTACGCAGGCATCGTCGGGAACCGGCAGGTGTTGACGGTACTTGGCAATCAGTCCGGTATCAGTCGCGATCGTATTTATCATTAACGCTACTCCTCGAGTCGTATACGAACAATCGGCGCCACACTAATCGCGAGGGACTCAATCTCGGCGATCGCACGATTTAATGAGCCTTCCCGCACTTGATGAGTGACAATCACAACCGGAACTGCGCTCGCATCCATGTGGCGCTCCTTTTGACTAATGGCTCGAATGCTGACACCCTCGTCCCCAAGGATCTTGGTCACATCACCGAGAACTCCCGGTTTATCGACCACCGTAAGCCTGAGATATTGGGCGGTAACCGTATCTTCGATGGGAGTCACAGCAAACGAGGACAGCTCACTTGGCTGAAATGCCAGATGGGGGACGCGATTAAAAGGATCAGATGTGAGCGTGCGGACAACATCAACGAGATCCGCAACAACAGCCGATGCCGTAGGCCCGGCGCCGGCACCTGCGCCATAAAACAACGTCTCTCCGACAGCGTCACCATTCACCTTGACCGCATTCATCACACCGCAGACATTGGCAAGAATCTGATCTGAAGCGAGAAGACATGGATGCACCCGTAAATCCAACGCATCGTTTTGTCGTCTGGCAATACCCAAATGCTTGACTCTATAACCTAACTCTCTCGCGTAAGAAATATCAGCATGTGTAATATTGCTGATACCTTCAACGTGAATAGACTCAAAATTCAGGTGAGTACCGTATGCAATAGAAGCGAGAATGGTCAGTTTGTGGGCGGCGTCGATTCCTTCAACGTCAAAGTAGGGATCAGTCTCGGCGTATCCCAAATCCTGAGCAACAGCCAATACTTCGTCATAGTCGCAGCCTCGATCAGAAATTTCGGAAAGAATATAATTGCAGGTTCCGTTGAGAATGCCTTCAACGTTCTCAATCTTGTTGCCGGAGAAACTCTCACGAATCGCCTTGATAATAGGAATACCACCTGCAACTGCGGCCTCAAATGCGACAACAAGACCTTGCTTGGAGGCTTCGTCAAATATTTCGTTACCTTTTGTTGCAATTAGGGCTTTGTTGGCCGTCACCACATGTTTTTTCTGTCGCAAAGCCGAAATCACGATGTCATAGGCGTGCTCGCAACCGCCCATCAATTCCAAAACAACATCGATGTCTTGATTATGCACCAAAGACATTGCATCAACGGTCAACTCGATATCCTCTAGAGAGCAGGCCCGTCGACTCTCCAGGTTGCGAACAGCCGCATGAGTCACGCGAATTTCTCGCCCAGCACGGCGTGAAATCTCTACTCCGTTTTTCTGCAACACTTGGACGGTCCCGGCACCAACGGTGCCAAGTCCAACTACCCCTATATTTACTGGTCCCATAAATTATTGCTATCGATAAAGTGAGTGGAGGCGATCAAGTACGCATTCGCGCACGCAGATTTTATCTCAATCGGATAGCATTTGAGTTATTTCGTCGAGATTGTGGCGTTAAATTACTCAGCCGGTTATTCTCTGCCCTCATGGAACTTACCCAAGAAATCAACTCCGATCGGCCAATGATTCAGAGTTATGACGCATCTGGCGTCACAATTTCAGGGAGACTATTTGCGGAAAGTTTTATCCTGATGCCGCGCGATACTGATCCCCAGATTTGGGCTATCGAAAAATTTCAGGATATATCAACCGATGTTCTGGACGCCTTATTCTGTACATCCTGGGACGCCCTTCTTCTCGGGACGGGTTCTGAACACCATTTGCCTGGACCAGATCTCTTGAAGCTAATGGCACGACGAAACCGAACCATTGACTTCATGCCATCACGATCAGCATGTGCAACGTTTAATCTGCTCTCTATGGACCACCGAGAAGTCGCTACCGCAATAATATTGCCGCTAGGACACTAACTCAGTTTTTCGGGGGAAGGTAACGAAGTGGATCTACAGGCTTTCCATCCTTGCGAATCTCAAAATGAAGTCGGGGCGATTCTGCTCCGGTCTGACCCATTTCTGCTATTACCTGTCCCTTGCTTACTTCATCACCCTCCTTTGTCATAACAGCGCGATTATGGGCGTAGGCGCTAAGGTAGGTCTCATCATGTTTGATGATCAAAAGAAGTCCGTAACCTCGTAGACCCGTTCCCGCATAGACTACCTTTCCCGGAGCAGCAGCTTGAATGGGAGCGCCTGACTGCCCGCTAATATCAATTCCATTATCGCCCGTATTATCTTCGAATCTACCAATAACGATGCCATCAGCTGGCCACACCCATCCGTGTCCGGTTTCAATAGGCGCCACTGAGACAGTGGCGCTATTGTCTACAGTTTGTGACTCAGAGCTTGGTTCGGTTTCTGCTGGAGAAATAATAGGGGATACCTCAACCACGACCGGTTGTGGTCGGGAGGCAACTGAACTGACATTGCCGCTGAGCTTTTGATCGCTCAAATAAATCATTTGCCCCGTACTGAGACGATAAGGGGGGTCGAGATTATTCCATCGGGCAACATCTCGATAATCAAGTCCAGCCTCCCATGAGATTTGATAAAGGCTGTCCCCTTCCGCTACAACTCGAGCCTTATCGTTGTTATTTGCGCCTGATAAATCGCTCACAGGGATGACTGCGGGTCCGCTACATGCGGCCAGGGCAGTGACCAGAAAAACTAGGAATAACCTATTTCGCATAATGCTTGTGTTTCCTATCGGAAAAAGAAATGCCAGCACAGAAAAAATCCAACGATGACGGCCATCATCCAACCAATAAGGTCCGCATAACGTCTCAACTGTTGCTCAAACCGCTCGCCGCCAAGAAATATTAACCCGGCAACCAGAAAAAAACGTGCGCCGCGCCCAACAACAGAGGCCAGCACAAACGGCGCGAATGCCATTGCCGCAAGACCCGCGCTGACTGTAAATATCTTGTAAGGAATTGGCGTAAATCCTGCGATAAAAATGATCCATATTCCGTAGGATTTAAAATGCGCTTGGGCCGTCGCGAACGCCTCGCCGGCGTTATAGAAGTCAATCAGCGGCTGCGCAATTAACCCGAACAAAAACATTCCGATCAAATAACCTAATATCCCGCCCAGGACGGAAAATAAAGTCGTTAGCAAGGCAAGGCGCCACGCATTTTTGGGCTGGGCGAGCACCATCGGCGCTAACATCACGTCAGGCGGGATCGGGAAAAAAGAGGACTCAGCAAACGAGAGCGCAGCAAGATAACGACTTGCATTTCGATGTTTTGCCCAATCGAGGACTAAATCATACAACTTCGAAAAAATTCTCAATGCTCGACTCCTGTTTCCAAAGGAACAAATGTCACATCCCTAAACGATTGGTGCTGAAACTGTTGACCGGTTTTTTTCCAGGTCGATAGCTTCTGTTTTCCCTCCTGCCCCTCTGGCGCGACAAGTGTACCGCCGTCAATCAACTGGGCAAATAGCGCTTCTGGTATTTGAGGGGTTGCTGCAGTGACGATAACCCCATCAAAGGGTCGTCGGGTCGGCCAGCCGGCCGTGCCATCCGCATGCCGTAAAAATACATTATTGATACCCTGCTCGGAAAAATACTCTTTAGCACGACGAAAAAGAGGTCCCACCCGCTCAATGGTGTACACCCGGTCAACCAGTTTTGAGAGAACGCTGGTCTGAAAACCAGACCCTGTCCCAATCTCAAGGACCGCTCTTAATCGAGACTGCTTTCCAAGAAGTCGCTCTGTCATGAGCGCCACAACATAGGGTTGCGAAATAGTCTGTCGATATCCAATCGGAAGTGCTTTGTCCTCATAAGCCCTACTTTTTAAGGCCTCCTCAACAAAGTCATGTCGAGGGCTATCCGCAATCGCACTTAACACTGCCTCGTTTTGAATACCCTTCTGTCTTAAAGTGTCTATCAGGCGCTGTTTGGCACGTTTAGAGATAAATCCGGTCGGGGAGATCGTGGAAGTCATTGAAGAATTACGTTAGGCAGCCATTCATTGATCACGGCAAGTTGCGCCTGGTGCGTCAAGTCGGTTTTTAACGGAGTCACCGATACATATCCTTGGCGTATCGCGTCGAAATCAGTTCCCGGTCCACAATCTTGTTCTTGCCCAGCCGGTCCGACCCAAAATATCTCTCGCCCTGAAGGGTCCTGTGCCTGAATAACAGGTTCGGATTGATGCCGATTACCAAGGCGGGTCGACAAAAAACCTTTGATCTCATTAATTGGTAAATCAGGGACATTGACATTCAAAATAGTGTCTTTGGGAAGTGGGTGGCTTTGCAAACGCTTCACAAGACCTAACGCCACCGCGCCGGCAGTATCAAAATTTAAAAGATCCGAGCCGGCAAGCGACATGGCTATTGCGGGTAATCCTAAGTGTCGTCCCTCCATCGCTGCAGCCACGGTACCCGAATACAACACGTCATCCCCAAGATTCGCGCCATGATTAATACCCGAGCAAACCATATCCGGTTCAGCGTCTAGAAGGCCTGTTAACGCCACATGAACACAGTCGGTCGGGGTTCCGTCTACAAAACGAAATCCGGTTGGTGCTTCGTAGACCCGTAACGGTCGAGTGAGTGTCAACGAATTACTTGCACCACTGCGATTTCGATCCGGCGCAACCACAGTCGTTTTGGCTATTTGGATCATGGCTTCGTTGAGAGCGGCAAGGCCTTTCGCTGAATAACCATCGTCATTACTAATTAAAATATGCATACAGCGAGAATCCGAAAATATGCTTCATAGGGGTGCGGTGATTATCCCAGAAAAACCTTTGTTAAAGTAGACACCCGAGGTCATGAATCACGGCATACTTTCCAAAACTGCTTCATCTTCTTTGATTGACAAGATATGACAAATCATCCACCCAAAAGCGCCTCGATAGATTCGAAAAAATCATACGAGACCATTCGACGCGTTACGATTGTTGGCGGCATTGTTGATCTACTTCTTTCTTGTTTAAAAGTATCAGGCGGTGTCATTTTTCAATCTCAAGTTTTAATCGCTGACGGCATTCATTCATTGAGTGATCTACTTACGGATGCTATTGTGCTTTTCACCGCTCGCCAAGCCAGTTTCGAGGCGGATCGGGAACATCCTTATGGTCATGGCCGAATACAAGCGATCGGCACAGGGATTCTTGCTGTTAGCCTCGGTGTTGTTGCAATCGGAATCGGCTGGGATGCCATTCGAACCCTTTTAGGGAATCAGCCCTTGGCTGCGCCAGGGTGGATCGCACTTGGTATCGGGATCGTTTCTGTTTTGGCAAAGGAAATCATATTCCAATACACCATGCGAGCGGCCCGTCGACTCCGATCAGGCCTTCTGAAAGCCAATGCTTGGCATAGTCGCTCTGATGCACTCTCGTCGCTAGTCGTGATCGTGGGGGTGGGCGCCGCTATGCTCGGGTTCCCCTGGGCGGATGCTGCTGGCGCTCTGGTTGTCGCACTCCTTATTGCATATGCAGCATATCAAATTGGAAAGGAAGCGGTTGAGGAGCTTATTGATACGGCTGTTGACTCGGGGATGCAGGCGTCCATTCGATCATCGGCAGGTGAAGTGCCGGGCGTTCTCGATGTTCATGAACTACGTACCCGAACTACCGGAGGCGATGTACTGGCGGACATGCATGTGCGAGTAAATCCTCGTATCAGCGTGTCCGAGGGGCATCAGATCGCGGACGAAGTGGTCCAACGTTTGCGAGAGAACTTCGAGGAATTAACTGACATCGTCGTTCATATTGATCCTGAGGATGACTCCGACTCTATGCTGAATGGCAAGTTACTTGACCGCAATGTCTTGGAGATAACCCTGCAAAAGGTCTTGGTCGAGTCCGGTCTTGATTGGAATGTGGTTAAAGCGCAACCCAATTACCTGACGCTTCATTTTCTTAAAAACCAGACTCATGCGCAGTTGATACTTCCCTGTCCGAATGAGGCAATGATGAGCGACCTAAGGCAAATATCACCAGCAATCATCCGCCGAATTATTTCCACAACCGAATTAGATGATGTTGAGGTGCTCGTCTCCATCGCCTCTTGCCCCTAAATAATGCTTTGCGATATTTAGGCGTTTTCGCTTGAAGAATTCCTATCACCGCCGGATAGCCGCCTGATTAAGACCTCGTTTATTTTCCGCGGGTTCGCTCGCAAAACAGTGAGCTCGAAGCCCTCAAGATTAAAGATCTCATCGGCTACCGGGATTCTCTGAATATGCTCCAAGACCCAGCGACTGACTGAATCAGTTGGCTTACCCGATAAATCAACGTCAAAGTATTCTTCCAACAGTCTTATTTCTGAAGCGCCCTCAATAGAAACACAGTCTGCACCTTGGGGCGTCATCTCTTGGGGTGCAATATCGCTCTCATCATAGATCTCACCCACTAATTCCTCCATTAAATCTTCAAGCGTTACGATCCCCTCCATTACGCCATGCTCATCAACCACGATCGCGAGATGATGTCGCTCCCGCCGGAGAGCGGCGATAGTATCGGTAAGTGATTGGCTTTCTGGGACAAAATAGGAGGCACGACTGATTTCAACAACCGGCGCTTTGTCTTTACCGGTAGATAGAGCTGACAATAAATCCCGAACATGAATAACGCCAATAATTTCATCGGCATCATCGCCGTGAAGCGGGACTCGACTGTACGGATGCCCGACCAGTTCGACCGCGGCCTCATTAATGGAGAGCGTTGCCGCCAATGTGAAGACCTTGTGTCTCGGCGACATAACATCCGCAACTGACAAGTCACCAAAAGCAAATGCGCGCTCAATCAATCGTTTTTCATTTTCATCAATCGTCCCCTCTTCTTCCCCATAACCCGCCATATTGATTAATTCAGTCTCTGTCACGATCGGGTCATCGGTACTGTTTCCGTTGCCGCTGTCCGAGCGAAGACCAAAGTACTCAAATAAACGATTAACCGGGGTTGTGACGTACGCGAGTCCCAATATCAGGGGTGCCACCAGGAGAGAGATTCGTTCGGAATAACGGGTTGCCAGTGTTTTTGGCGTAATCTCACCAAAGATCAATATCAGGATCGTCAAAATACCAACAGCGACCCCGGGTCCGACACTGCCAAGTTCGCGGGTCGCAATGACCGTTGCCAACGCCGAGGCACTAATGTTGACGACATTATTGCCAATCAAGATTGCTACCAACATTCTCGATGAATCGCTTTTTAGAGTGCTCAGTGACCGAGCGCCTCGACGGCCATCCGCTACAAGGGCATCTGCCCGGGCGCGTGATAATGATACTAATGCTGTTTCAGCACCAGAAAAAAAGGCGGACAAACACAGCAAAAGGATGAGCAGGAAAGCTTCACCCATAAATAACTGCCAAAATGCCGATGCATCGGTTATTCGCAATCTCCACTACTAGCGCCATTGACCTAATTTTCCTCTTTCTGAATCCGTTGCCATTATTGGGTTACTTGAAGCGTTCCGGCATATTCTGTAATCGCTTCAATCTCTTCCAGAGTGACCTCAAAAGGAGGGTAATACGGGTCACTATTGGACCATAGGGGGTAACCGGGCACACGAGCAAAGACCGGGTGGGGACGGCGCATATAAAAGGTCATAAATCGTTCCCGCCAATCATCACTTTTAACCATCCAGTTAAATGACGGAGAATTTCCAATGCCTCCGAGACGGTTAAAATCTCCAATAACATGACAGCGAGAACAGTATCTCACTGATAACTCAAACCCTTCTACAGCAGTATCTGTTTTCGCGGACTCAGTGGCTAGAAATAATAACCCTGTCGCCGCCACCGGCCGAAGAAGTTTCTTCATTGAGAGTTGTTTTGGGCTAGATTTTAACGGTCCATCCATGTGTGTCGGCTATGGTTCCATGTTGAATGCCCAAAATCGTATCCAGAAGTCTCTTGGAAAGTTCGGGCCCATTAGGTGCGTTAACGCTAAGCTCCTCGTCGTGAAGCGTAATTGATTGAATCGGTGCGATTACTGCCGCCGTTCCTGCTCCGAACATTTCATTCAGTATTCCTGCGTCAGACGCACTTTTTAACTCCTGAATCGACATCTGCCGGGTTGAGACTGTGTATCCCCAATCGGAAAGCAACTGAATCACGCTATCTCGAGTAACACCCGCCAAAATGGTTCCAGAAAGTTCAGGTGTTATCACCTCGTCGCCGATTCTGAAAAAGACATTCATTTGCCCAGCCTCTTCGGCGTATTGATGAGTCTGACCGTCCAGCCAAAGGATTTGATCGAATCCCTCTGTGATCGCCTCGGCCATTGGTTTAAGCGTTCCTGCATAATTCCCTGAGGTCTTAGCAGCGCCAGTACCCCCGGAAGCAGCGCGAGTGTAACGTGCTTCTGCCTTAAGGCGCAGTTTCGATCGCCCAGATGCGAAATACGGTTCAACCGGCCCCGCCACAATGACAAACGTGTAGGTCATCGCCGCTCGGACAGCAATATGTTGCTCGGACGCAAATATCAAGGGCCGAATATAGAGTGCCTCACCCTGTTCGCGAGGGACCCAACTTTTCTCAATCTCTACCAGCGCGCGAACGCACTCTACAAATTCATCAACAGGAATACCGGGAATCGCGAGACGCTCGCAGGAGCCCACAAGTCGGCGCCCGTTCGCTTCTGGTCGGAACAACTGGATCGATTGATCACCGATATTTCGATAGGCTTTCAACCCTTCAAATACGGCTTGCCCATAATGCAAAGCTAACGTCGTTGGATCAATTTGCATTGGTGCACGGGGAACGATATTCGCATCGCCCCAGTTCCCGTTCTCGAACTGCCGCACCAACATATGATCAGAAAAAATATTTCCAAAAACTAAGCGCTCCTCAGTAATCCGATGAACCGAGGAGTGGGTGATCTGATCAAAATTAATTTTCACATTCAGTATGTCGGTAGGAAGCGTTCAAACTCTGACTGACCGTTCACAAAGAAGCCCTCTTTTGGGGTAAATGAAGCAATACAACGGTTGATTTATAGCACGCGTCGACGACTGCGTCGCATGTGTCCACATTTTCGAATGCAAACAGGGTTTGACTGCGATGCCCAGGCCTTTGCAAACATCGAAACATAAGGTTCTTCCGTAAGGATATCGCTAAGCAATCTGTCGTTGATATTGTGATCATCATGGTCCTGTCCTGCCAACAGATACATCTGCCGCTCATCTTCCGAACCTTCGACCCAACAGCAAGCAGAGACCGCGCCAGTCGCAACAATATACGGTCTATTTTCATTTTCAGATTTACAGCTAATTCCAGGAATAACATCTGAAGCGGTAATAACCTCCTCAACCCCACTGCTATCCGCCGACTCGGCTTGAGCGCCAATGAATTGAGGGTCTGCCGGTTTTAGCGACCGTAAGGTGCCGTCCGGCATCTGATACCCAAACGCATTTTCTTTGCCAAAGCGGATGGTATCAATCACTTTAAAGTTAGCAAAACCCATTTCACGACTCAACTCAAGCGCGGCGTTGATTTGATGTTGATTGTGCTGAAAGGGTATAAAGTGCCATTCTCCTACGGACCCGGTTTCGAGATAAGCTGCTGCGTTTGCCATTATTTTGGTAAAACGAGTGTTAACGCGATATAAGTGATTGGTGTCCGCGAGGCCATCTATATGAAATTCAACCACCGAATTGTCTCTTGCGAATAATTCACCAAGCGATCTCCACCAGTCGACGCTTCGTAATCCAGCGTTGGTCGAAAGAATAAGTTTGACTCCCTGATCGACAAAATATTCACAGATCGAAAAGCAATCGCGAGCTGCTAAGGGATCGCCAAGCCCCCCACAAAGATCAATTTCGAGAATGTTCGCGCATAGCTCAGGGGTAAAGTTTCGCTTAATCGTCTCCAGATCAAGATCGATATTCTTAACCTTGGACATATCGGGTAGGCAGCGATTGCTTTGCTGGGTCCGCCCGCACATTGGGCAGGCTGCGTTACACTTATCGGTAATTTCCAAATGAAACTTCATTTGCCTATTGAGATCAAACATCGCTTTTGACTGCTTGTTCACAGACATTAGCTTCGCTCCTCGAACTTTCGATAAAGGAAATAACGCCCTTCGGAAACGCCATTAGGTAAATCTATAGAGCGCCACTGCCCAACGTGAAGCTCCTGATCAGAAAGAACCACCGCCCCTGATATCAAAAGATCATTCAGCGGGTAAGCGATCGCTCTGGCGAGCGCCCGGTCATTCTCTGAAACCCCGCTACCGATATCACAATGGGCGAAGGCGGCGGGAAGCTTGAGAGCACCGGTAGCCCCTGTTAAGGTGTCACGGAAATCACCCTCAAACAGGAATTGTGGCGCGGGCGTGCAGGAGGGATGAGCAGCTGGCTTTCTCTCAAAGACAAAAATCTCACGGCCTTTTGAATGTTCTCGGAGATGGTCGTAGGTGCGTCCGTTACCGAGTCCAAGCTCGAGAATAGGCCCGCCCAAGTCAGAAATGAGATCCAACGCGTAATGAATGCAGACCTTTTGCGCAGTAAGCCTTCGAATCATGCTATCCAGTCGACTCATCTTGCGCTCTCCTCAACAATAACATTCTGATCTACAGGGATGATCATGTGCTAACGATGCTCTGGGGTAGCGTTAAAGTCTGATGTAGGAAATGGTCGGGGCGAGAGGATTTGAACCTCCGACCACCGCAACCCCATTGCGGTGCGCTACCAGGCTGCGCTACGCCCCGAAAAAGCAGATTCTTGGCAATTATCTTAAATCTAGTTGGCAATCAAAAGCGTTGAAATTTTCTCCAGCTCGACGACGAGGTCATTGACATCTGACGCGCTAAGCGCGGAGTCAGTGGATGGTCGCTCGGGGACTGCAAGCTGGATGCTAGCTCCGCTAATTGTATACCCTTCGATATAGAGGAGGCGACGAATGGTGCGAATAAGTTCAACTTCATGCCGCTGGTAATACCGCCTGTTGCCTCGACGCTTTACGGGTTGCAGTTGCGGGAACTCTTGTTCCCAATAACGTAAGACGTGAGGCTTTACACAGCACAGCGTCCCGACCTCACCGATCGTAAAGTAACGTTTGCTAGGAATCGGAGGAAGATCTTCTGCGCCTGGATCCAGCATCGTCATAGCTCGACCTCAGGAGTATGCACCTGGGAGGCGATTACACTCGTGTTTGCGCTCACATCCTCTTTAACCTTCTGGCTCGCACGAAAAGTGACCACTCTGCGAGCGCTTACAGGAACCGTCTCGCCTGTTTTTGGGTTTCGACCCGGTCGACTGCTTTTCTCACGAATCGTAAAACCTCCAAAGCCCGAGAGCTTAACGCTTTCGCCGGACTCGAGAGACTCTCGAATTTTCTCAAAAAAAAGCTCAACAAACTCTTTCGCTTCCCGTTTGTTTAAACCCAATTGTTCAAAAAGTGTGTTGGCGATATCTGCCTTTGTTATTGTGCTAGTCATTCGTCGCTAACGCCTTTTCACTTGCTTCCAATTTAACATCTCAATCTACTATTCGAAATTTTACAAAATTCGCGGGATGGTGCTGATCAGCTTTAATTGCTTCGAAGCACCCCATCATGTTCAGCGTCAATATGACTGATGACCGAACGCGCTACAGCGTCTGCATCCTCGTCCTTAAGATTGCGGGAATTAGACTGTAAGGTCAAGCGAAAAGTCAGTGATTTTTTGGTTGACGTTTCGGGATTTTCTTTATATAGGTCAATCAGTTCAAGGTTGATTAACAGTTCACCAGCGGACTCCCTGATGGCATCTATAATGGTCTGGGAAGACACCTGGCAAGGAAAAATAAACGACAAATCACGACTCAATGATGGGTGCCGGGATGATGCTGTATAACTTGGAATCTTTATTTCCCGAATCAACCCAAAGTTGATCTCAAATCCATAAACCGGTCTCTCTAAGTCTAACTGCCGCAACAACTCGTAACTGACTCGGCCGATCTGACCCACCTTGATTCCCCCAAGAATTAAGTCTGCGCATTGCCCCGACTGATAAGCAGAATGCTCACTTTCAACAAAACGAAGTAATTTTCCAGAACGGGTTCCCGTTACCAGAGATTCGACGTGCCCCTTTACATCAAAAAAATCGATTTCCCGATTGCTCTGATCCCAACGTGTGCCCGTCGCCGAGCCTGTAATGACCCCACCGATATAGTGCTGCTCTTTGCGCTGTTTTAAGGTGCCTTGGAAAATATGGCCTGTTTCAAAGAGTCGAATATCGCGCACCTGTCTCCGTGCATTATTGGCAAGCGCGTTGAGCAGTCCGGGCAGTAACGTCAAACGCATCTCAGAAAACTGGGCCGCAATCGGATTTTGAAGTCCAATCCCCTTTTCGCCGCCGCTAACAAGTCCCTGTAATTCGCTGGAGACAAAACTGTAAGTGATAGCTTCGAAGTAGCCTAGGCCGACTAATAAGTCTTTAACTCGATCCAGATCAAGTATGCCCTCAGGTGCAAGCTGAGCGCCAACCCGAACACTGGGCGGATGACTGTCGAATTGATCATAACCGACCAATCGCGCAACCTCTTCAATCAGGTCATGCTCTCCTGTGAGATCATAACGATAAGACGGGGGCGTGACGGACCACCCCGAATTTACCGGAGCGCACTCAAACTGAGCCGCCTTGAAAACAGAATCTACGCTCTGCGTAGAAACGGTGGTACCAAGCATTCTTTTTAGACGCGCTTGTCTCAGAATGATCGAGCGACGCTCAGGGAGACATTGCGGAATTGTTTGGTCAATAAGCGGTCCAGGCGTACCCCCGCATAGTTCGATTACCAACGCACTTGCCCGCTCGATCGCTAACGCGGGAAGGTTGAAATCTACTCCCCTTTCGAATCGATGAGCCGCATCTGAATTAATGCTAAATTGTCTTGCGGTTCTTGCAATACAGTCCGGATTAAATGAAGCCGCTTCAAGGAATAATGAGGAAGTCCGCTCACTAATCATTGTGCTTGCACCCCCTTTTATTCCGCCGAGCGCGATTGGACCAGAACCATCTGTGATCACCAGATTATCTTCACTCAGCGTAAGCTCTTGTCCATCCAAAAGCGTCAATTGCTCGGAAGATGATGCACGCCGAACCACTATCCCACCCTTTAATCGATCGTTATCAAAAGCGTGCATCGGTTGACCAGTCTCAAGCATGAGATAGTTGGTGATATCAACTAACGCATCAACACTTCGAACGTCTGATCTTCGCAGACGTTCTCGGATGATGTCCGGACTACGGGTATTCGGTGAGACACCACTGAGCACGCGCCCAACATAACGTGGGCAATCGTCGGGCTGATCAAGTGTGATTGAGCGGGTCTTCTTTGATTCGGACTCAACTTTTTTTATCGTTGGTCCTTTTAAGGTCCCATGAGTGACCGTCGCGGTTTCTCTTGCGACACCAAGGATGCTTAAACAGTCGCCCCGGTTAGGGGTCAGCTCAACCTCAAAAACGCGATCCGGCAGCTGTAAATGCTTGTCGAGCATCTGACCGGGAGTTAGGTGAGGATCAAGCTCTAAAATTCCCGAGGACTGATCCTCTAAGCCCAACTCATTGCCTGAGCAAAGCATGCCTTCGGAGATCACCCCACGAAGATCCTGGTTTGAAATTTGTTGACCATTTGCCAGAACAGTATCAGGCGTGGCGAGCGCCGTGAGCATTCCGGCTCGAACGTTTTCTGCGCCACATACAATTTGATAATGTTTTTGACGGCCACCATCGACTTCACAAACCGATAGACCATCCGCATTGGGGTGTGGCGTTACGAGTTCAACCCGTGCAGCCACAATTCCCTCAGAGAGTGCGGGGACAATAGAGACCACACCCGTTTCTAGCCCGGCCTGAGTCAACAATGCAGGAAGGTCATCGAACGAAACATCAAAATCCACCCATTCACGCAACCAATTTTCGCTAATAATCATGGCTGGTTTCTTTAGGTAAACTGTCGAAGAAAGCTGACTTCGTTCTCAAAGAAAACCCTGAGATCATTAACGCCATATCGAAGCATTGTCAGCCGTTCGATTCCCAAACCGAAGGCATACCCGGTATATCGTTCATTATCAATTCCGACTTGCGCAAAGACTTCCGGGTGAACCATCCCACAGCCCAATACTTCTAGCCATCCGCTCTGTCCACATATCCGGCAGCCGGCCCCGTCACAAAAAACACAACCCATATCAACCTCGGCCGATGGCTCGGTAAATGGGAAAAATGATGGACGAAATCGCACCGGTAAATCGCGCTCAAAAAATTCTTGCAAAAAGAAGATCAATATACCTTTTAAGTCCCCAAAAGAAATGTCCGTATCAACCGCTAGCCCTTCAAGCTGGTGGAACATTGGCGTGTGCGTCACATCAGAGTCGCAGCGATAAACCCGGCCTGGCGCAATGACATTGACAGGCGGATGATTGTTCTCAAGATAGCGAACCTGGACCGGAGAGGTGTGCGTACGCAATACCGTCTCGGGGTCCAGATAGAACGTATCATGCATTGCCCGAGCGGGATGATTCTTTGGGATATTTAACGCCTCGAAATTATGAAAATCGTCTTCAATTTCAGGGCCGTAGGCGATATTAAACCCGGCGCGCAGGAAGATTCTTTCAATTTTCCGCAAAGTCCGGGTCACCGGATGCAGGCCGCCTGGCTCGAGACCACGACCGGGTAGCGTGACGTCAATCCTTTGAGATTCAATTTTGATCTGACGCTCGACCTCAACAATTGCGAGCGACCTGCTTTCAATTGCTGTCGTTAACTCCGCCCGGACTCGATTGACCGCCGCGCCAAAGGCGCTACGGTCTTCTGGCGCCAAAGAGCCAATAACCTTTAACTGGCTTGTTACAGATCCTTGTTTACCGAGCAGTTGAACCCGGACGGCTTCAAGATTCTTTGAGTTTTCCGCATGAGTAATATCGGACAACCCTGACTTGAGTAACCGATCGAGATCTGCGTTTGAATTTTTTTCCATGAATTAGAATTGACTGGAAATAAAAAAAGGGAAAGGTGGTAACCGCCTTTCCCTTTTTTTCAGCCCGTCTTGCGAGCCTTAATAAAGAAAGGGCTAGGCCGCCAGGGCAGCTTTCGCCTGGCCTGCCAATGCCGCAAACGATCCTTGATCGTTTACTGCCATGTCGGCAAGAATCTTACGGTCTACGATGATATTTGCTTTACTTAGACCATCGATCAGTCGGCTATAGTTGAGATCATGCATCCGAGCCGCTGCATTAATACGAACAATCCACAACGAACGAAACTGACGTTTACGCTGTCGACGATCTCGATAAGCGTACTGGTCTGCTTTCATTACCGCTTGATTAGCGACCCGAAATACGTTATTTCTCGCTCCTCGGTACCCTTTGGCCCGTGAGATCACTTTGTTGTGGCGCGCCCGTGCGGTCACACCTCTTTTTACTCTTGGCATTATTTAAGCTCTTTAAAGATTCGAAAGAATTATTCTTCGCTCTAGGCGTACGGCAGCATTCGCCGAACAGCTGCCTGATCTGACGCATCCACAATTAACCCTTCTCTCAACTGACGCTTACGCTTCGTCGATTTCTTGGTCAGAATGTGATTGAGATAGGCTTGGGAACGTTTAAATTTTCCGGACGCCGTACGCTTGAAACGCTTTGCAGCGCCGCGGTTCGTTTTCAGTTTAGGCATAAATGCTATTCTAATCTTGATAATTTTAAGTTGTTACGGTTTCAAGGAGGCAATAACCATCACCATCTGCCGCCCTTCCATTTTTGGCATCTGCTCCACGACGCCGACTTCTTTTAAATCTTCTTCTACTCGTTTCAGCATTTCCATTCCGAGCTCTTGGTGCGCCATTTCGCGCCCCCTGAAACGAAGCGTTACTTTTACTTTGTTACCAGTATCCAGGAACTCCGTCAGGCGACGAACTTTAATTCCGTAGTCCCCAACATCGGTACCGGGCCGGAACTTTATCTCCTTGACCGTGATCTGCTTTTGCTTCTTTTTGGACTCCTGCTTTTTTTTGGAATTAGCGTATAGAAACTTGCCGTAGTCCATGAGTCTGCAGACCGGAGGATCTGCATTTGGCGCGATCTCTACAAGATCGAGTCCTCTCTCCTCTGCCGCGGCGCGCGCTTCCTGAGCGTTAAGTATCCCTAACTGTTCACCGGTATCACTTACTAAACGAAGTTTTTCGTAAGTGATGTCTTCATTGAGCCGTTGCTCTTTTGATCCTGCTATTGCCGCATCCTCCAAAAATTAAAGCCGCGCGCTAGCGTCGAGATGAAGTAATTCCTGGTATAAATCAGAAACCTTAATGGTTCCGAGGTCTTCACCCTCTCGCGTACGCACGGCAACAGTACCTTCGGCTGTCTCTTTATCTCCCACCACCAGAAGGTAGGGAACTCGCCGAAGAGTTGACTGTCGGATTTTATAGCCTATTTTCTCGTTTCTCAAGTCACTTTCGATCCGGAGCCCCTGTTTTTTAAGGAATTTTTCAGTTTCGACGACAAAGTCCCGCTGTCGGTCGGTAATATTCATCAGAATCGCCTGAACGGGCGCAAGCCAAAACGGCATTTTACCTTCGGTATCTTCGATAAGAATGCCGATGAATCGCTCGAGCGAACCTAAGATAGCTCGATGAATCATCACAGGTACCTGCTTAGACCCATCCTCGGCAACAAAAGTCGCGCCTAACCGACCAGGCATTGAAAAGTCCACCTGAATTGTCCCGCATTGCCATCGCCTTCCGATCGAATCCCGAAGTACAAACTCATGTTTGGGTCCGTAAAATGCCCCTTCCCCAGGCTGAACCGTATACGGAATGTCTTTCTCTTCCAACGCTTTTGCAAGCGCCTCCTCGGCCCGATCCCATAACGCATCCTCACCCACCCTTTGCTTTGGTCGAGTCGACAGCGCTACTTCAATATCTGTAAATCCAAAATCTTTATACATCCGGTAAGTGAGCTCAATCAGGGTTGATACCTCCGCCTGAAGTTGGTCTTCTGTGCAAAACACATGAGCGTCATCCTGAGTAAACCGACGAGCTCGCAAAAGTCCATGCAATGTGCCAGATGGCTCATTGCGATGCACCATCCCGAATTCTGCAATCCGAATCGGTAAATCGCGATAGCTTCGCAACCCCTGATTAAAAAGCTGAACGTGTCCGGGACAATTCATTGGCTTGATGGCGTAATCACGACCATCCACATGAGTGGTAAACATGTTGTCTCGAAATTTATCCCAATGCCCGGAACGCTCCCAAAGGCTGCGATCCAGCATTTGAGGCGTGTGGACCTCTTGATAATCGTACTCTAAGAGTAGCTCCCGAACGTAGGCTTCAACGGCGGTATAAAGTGACCAGCCATCCCGATGCCAAAACACCATACCTGGCGCCTCTTCCTGAAAATGAAAAAGATCCAAATCTTTTCCGATTCGCCGATGATCTCGTTTTTCAGCTTCCGCGATTCGATGTAGATGGGCATCCAGTGTCTTCTTGTCAGGCCAAGCCGTGCCGTAGATTCGCTGCAGCATTTCATTTTCAGAATTGCCCCGCCAATAGGCGCCGGCAAGCTTCGTTAATTTAAATGCGCGGATTTGCTTCAGGTTAGCCACATGAGGGCCGCGACACAGATCTGTGAAATCGCCCTGGCGATACAACGACAACTCTTCTTCCGCCGGAATATCCTCAATGATCTTTGCCTTGTACTCCTCACCAATTCCCCGAAAAAAATCAATCGCGTCGTTTCTACTCATCGAAAGTCGTTCAACTTGCGCCCCTTCGGAGGCAAGCAATTCCATCTGCGCCTGTATACGCTCAAGATCCCCTTCTGAAAAACCGTCTGCGTAGGAAAAATCATAATAGAACCCATCTTCTATGACGGGGCCGATCGTCACCTGAGCGTCGGGAAAAAGCTGCTTGACTGCTTGCGCTAAAAGATGGGCACAAGAGTGCCTGATCACCTCAAGTCCTTCTGGATCTTTGCCGGTAATAATCCGAAGTTGCGCATCAGCATCCATCACGAAAGAGGCATCTACCAACCGGCCATCAACTTCGCCCGCGAGCGTCGCCTTGGCAAGCCCGGGGCCGATATCAGCCGCTACCTCGATCACGCTCAATGGCGCCGGATATTCGCGAACACTCTGATCGGGTAATGTAATTTTCATATTGAAATAATTTGACCTGAAACCTAAAACTTCTAACTTCTTTTATTTAGCGAATAAGACGAATCCTGTGACTCGCAATCGTCGAAAGTAAAACGACGCGTATTATAGTCAAGAAAAACCTTTATTGATTGTAAATGCTCAACTGATCGAAACCGGGACAAAAATAATAAGTCCGCCAAGACCGATCATGAAAAACCGCAGAACCCCCGAGCCTGGAGAAATTAACGCTCGCGAAATTAGCCATAAGCCAATGCCGGTTCTAAGCGCCATCAACATCGCCGCAACGGGCCTATCTGCAATCTGAATCAGCGCGATATCAGCCGCTAACGCCAGGGGAACAATATAGAGCCCAACCCCGAGTGACATGGCCGTCAAGGCGACCTTTAACCAGTTCGCGCCTATCATCCCGGAAGCAATAAAGACCGCGCCACAGACTGGTGGCGTAATCGTTGAAATTAATGCAAACCAGAATACGAATAAATGGGCTTGCAGCGGCGCCATCCCGAGATCAATCAATGCCGGGCCTGCAACAGAAACACAAATGATGTAAGCGCCAGTGGTTGGAATCTCCATTCCAAGAATCAAGCAAGCGATCGCCGTCAAGATAAGCGCAGGCCATAAAACGCCTCCGCTCCCCGACATAATCAGAGATGTAATTTTGACACCAAGACCCGTGATACCCAGCACGCCAATGACAATCGACGCGCAGAGAATAATTGAGGCAATCATGGCAATCTGTTTTGAAGCGGAGATAAGCGATGTCTCGATACGACACCCCGCATCGCGCCATGAAAATTTGAGCTTGTTGTTTAACAAAAGCAGTGCCAAAGCGGCAAAGATTGCGACAACAGCGGAACGTTGCGGGGTGTAACCCACCGCCAGCAACAACCACATCAAAATCGAAAATGGGATAAGAAAGAAAATAGATGTGATCGCGACTTCTCGCAACGCGGGTTGGTCTTCGCGCGCCACAGGCTTCAACGAAAAACGATCGGCATAGGCATTAACCCCGACCCAAACCGCGATAAAGTACAGCACTGCGGGAAAGAGCGCTGCACTCATGACGCCGGTATACGGGGTGCCTGTGAGCTCAACCATGACAAAAGCCCCTGCGCCCATTAGGGGCGGCATAATCTGTCCGCCCGACGACGCAACGGCCTCAACTGCCGCTGTCAAACGTTTTGGATAACCCAGTTTTTGCATTGCAGGCATCGTGATTGCGCCGGTGGATGCCACATTGGCTGATGCCGAACCTGATATCGATCCAAATAGCGCTGAAGCCAGAATCGATACTTTTGCAGCTCCACCCTTTAAGCGGCCGGCCGCAGCGGAAGCGACATTCATGAAGCCTCGACCGGCCTCACCCGCGTTCAGGGTCGCCCCCAAAATTACAAAAATCGCGACAATCCCGACCGAGATCCCGGTGAGACTTCCCCACAGTCCGCCTTCGGCAATGGTTAATGTCCCCATAAAACTCGAAATGGGCGTGCCTGCGTGACCAAACTCTCCCGGAATATATTGTCCCGCCAGACCATAAACGATCGCGAGAAGCGCAACAATCGGCAGCGGCCAGCCTATCGATCGCCGAGCCGCCTCTAAAACAACCGTGAGCAGAACGATCGCCAGAATCAGCTGCGATGTTCCCTCTAAAAATCCATACTGGTCGGCAAGCGCATCCTCATGAGTCGCTACCCAGACGCAGGCCGCCACCCCGAGCACGCAAAGCGCAACTCCCGATACCCTCTGCCATCTCGATGAATGACCCACACAGAGCACCCAAGGCAGCGCGAGCGCCATATGAATAGGGCGACTAACAAGATTTGGAGTGAGCCCTGAAAAAACCAGCCCGATATGAAACACCACGGTCGTCGCCGCAAGCGTGAGCGCAGCCCAACGCCACCACGACGCGACCATGTTTCAGCTAAAAAGCAAGCGCCTAACGCTGTGCGTCGGTCAACGGGATGCCAATCTCATCATAAAAAATAGCGGCGCCTGGATGAATCTTTCCCGAGATATTTTCCATTAAACCCTCATTCACGCCATTCCACCAGGCCGCGCCTGCGCCCATCTCTTTCTTTTGTTCCCAGTATGTTTTGGTAAGCTCGTAGGCAATCTTCTCATCCATCTCGGTCGTGGTGTAAGCAACAACAGGTAGCGATGTGGTCACGATATCACTCCCCTGCCCCGCATAGGTACCGGCCGGAATCACAAGTCTTGCGCGTTTTGTTTTGGCGATGGCATCATCCGATAATGACAGTACCGTAACGCCAACGGATGCGGCGGCCTCAATGACATTTGGCGCCGGGAAAGAGCCAGCTGTTACAAAGCCGTCGATCTGTCCGTTCTTGAGTGCAGCAACAGCGTTAGAAAGTTCTGCGTCCGCCAGTTCGACTTTGCCTTCCAAGCCAAAAAGTTTGATGTACTTCGCACCCTCTTTTGCACCAAACGAACCTTTTCC
>JABHUE010000054.1 GCA_018672825.1 Pseudomonadota bacterium
ATGGTTGTTGAGGTGAAACTCAACCTCATCTCCTTCTACAATTCGAATAATAGGCCCCGGTACCGTGCCGCCAAACGTCCAGAAATTGTATTCAACTCCATCGGCAAGTCGGCCCGTAACTTCTTTCGTTTCGAGATCTACTCTCACTTTACCTGGTGACCGCGTTAGGGTTTTTCCCGCGTCAGGTGCATACGCTAGTGGAACCTGGAGACGCTGTTCGGCCAACACCCCAGCGTCAAAAATAAATAATAAAACGCTCGTTAACAGCAGTATTCTTTTGAGATAATTTTTCATTTCTGATGACCCAACCTGAAAATCTAATTTGGAAGGTACAGACTAATAAAACCCAATCACAAGCATGTTGATCGAGATCAATAACCAACACGATAACTTCGAAATTTAATTTACGCGAAAATAATCGAACTGGTCTTGCGGTAGTTAAAAATGGCGTGTCAGGAAAATACTTCGATAACCGAACTGTCACTGCTGATATTTTTAATTAACGTGCCGCCATGCTTTACCGGCGACAGGTTATAATTTTTACGTGCGGGCGAGGAAAATTCCAACTTAAGTAGATCTCAACATGCAGAGATCAGATTGGGTTAGATTGCTCGACAATCAACCGCACCGTCAAGCAGTAAAGAAAAAACTGCGCTTACCCAGTGACGCAAAAGAAGAGCGCCCAAGTAAATTTGTAGTCGCTGTCGCGTTAGTAGGCCTTAAACGTTACGTCTGAAGGTTCTTCGATATCGCGAGCGTCGAGCTCTTTCATGACTGCATCGCGCTGTTGATCGGTGTAATCGAGCCAATCAATAATCTCATCCATGTGTCGCTTGCAGCCGGTACAGTAATAATGATCGTTGTATTCGCAAACACTGATACACGGACTCTTAATGTGCCGGTATTTAGCTTGTTCATTCATTTTTTATCATCATCCCACAAGCACTGACGGCGTAATAATTCCGCAAGACCGAGCACCATTATTTTTCACCCTGCCACATAATCTCGTAACCCAGCTCTTTGGTTTCAGAACAAAATTCCATTACGCCATTGAATGCTTTCAAGAATAATTCAGCGCGATGGGATTCTTCATGGGCTTCGAATGACTTCCAATACGTAATTAACGCGAAGTGTCTACCCTCGGGGCCAAAACTTCCAACTGAGCCTTCCTCACTGATAAAACCTGCGTATTTTAAAACCTGTCCTGCAATAAACTCATCATAAGTTTCTTTTACCGTGGTGCACATTTCACCAATGGCAAACTCTAGATCATCGCTCCACTCGATGCCTTCTTTTAATTTACAGACGTTGTAGAGCATAACGGACTCATACGGAATCGTAATTGAACCGAACATGTGGATTTCCCGAAGATTTCAATGGGCAGGATTCTATCTACTTCTTGGGCCGGATGACCCACTTTAGCTTCACGCAAGAAAAAAATGGTGGCACCGTGTTTTTTGCGTTGTGCAGATAACTGATTCAGTTGAAAACCCGAATCACCCTTGCTCCAGCCTGCAGGCAAATAAAGAAACTAAACTGGCTTAATCGGCTCGCCGCTGACCGCGGTTGACTCTCGACCATCCACCCCAACCGGAATCTCCCCGTTGAGCGTAATTCGATACAACTCACGATCAAAGTCGGTTTCGAAAATATCACCGATGGCCTGATGTTGAGTCGCCCGGTTATCCCAAAAAGCAACACTCCCCGCACTCCAACGGAACCGAACCATAAATTCCGACTGCAAACAATGCTCTAAAAGGTACTCCAATAGGCAGTGGCTCTCTCTTGGGGTGAGACCCACAATATGGTCAACATATGCCGCATTCACAAATAGTGCCCGCTCTGATGTCTCCGGGTGAACCGTGACCAGTGGATGCTCGGACACCATGGCTTTCGCATCAATCAGATCGTTATATGCGCTTTTATCCTTGGGACTGGACGCTCGTCGATATTGATGAATCGCTCTTAGAGAAGATAAAAATTTCTGCATTGGTGGGGACAGCGCTTCGAATGCCTTGACCATATTAAGCCACTGCGTATCCCCCCCGTATGGGGGAAGAACAACTGATCGAAGAATTGATGCGGACGGAGGATTAATGGCTGCGGTGATATCAGTATGCCATCCTGTCCAAGCCCGCCTGACGGTGACGTTTCCTGCTTGGGCAGTTCGATGTTTTACGACAGGGTAGATCTCTGGATATTCACTATCACTCCCAAACACAACGTGCGCGGGGGTTGGCTCCCCAAACTGTTTGGCAAGGGAGACATGCTCAGCATGAGTAAGCTCCTGATCCCGAAAAAAAATGACTTTCCACTGGAGTAATGCCTGTCGTATTTGACTGATCTGCGACGACGTAAGCGGACGACACAAGTTGACTCCGCTAATCTCAGCGCCGGTGTGCACCGATAGCGGGGTTATCTTGATTTGATCAATGTCAGTTGATTGTTGGGCGGTCATTGGAATAAACAAAATTTAAACTCAGTAGCGCATTGTAAGTCAATTATTTAGACAGTTTTTACTAAAGAGTCTTAACCTCAATCCAATCGATATCGCAAACAAACAAGTTCTTCGCAGAAAGAATATTTCAATCAAATCTTATCATCAGGTGAGGTCGTATTAACCGTTCAATGCCTGGCCATTACAGTCTCTGCGACTCAACAGTCTCTATATTTCTTCGCAACGCACGCTTGAGCCAATTCATGTGCTTTTTCAATCTGCGAGCGCGTCATCCTCTGAGCAAGCAAATCACGTAACTCAGCCATCATCCAGGAATCAGTGGTGGAAGCCGCAATATTCGCCCACATATGAGCATAGACATCATCCTGTGCAACACTTTGCCCTCGCGCGTGCATTATGCTTAAACCGTACTGTGCACTGCCATTACCCTTCTCAGCGGCAAGGGTGAACCATCTCATCGCGGTCTTATAGTCCTGAATAACACCTTGCCCGTTGTAGTACATCGCACCAAGTTGCGTCTGGGCCTGAGCATAGCCCTGTTCAGCGGCTAGGGTATACCACTTCGCTCCCGATTTATAATCCTGCTCGACCCCCTCCCCGTTGTCATACATCGCACCCAAGTTAGACTGGGCAACAGCGAAACCCTGCTTGGCGGCGAGCGTATACCACTTGACTGCAATCTTATCGTTCTCTAGTACACCGGCTCCTCTGTCATACATCGCGCCCAGATTGGTTTGAGCAAAGACATGGCCCTGTGCGGCGGCAAGGGTGTACCATTTCATAGCGGTTACATAGTTTTGAGCTGCAATTTCATAGTCCATTGCTTTAGTACTGCCATCTACTGGAACCCCTTTTCCCTGCTCATACAACAAACCCACATTAAACTGAGCGTCGGCATCGCCTTTTTTGGCTAGAGGCTCCCATTGGACAAGAGCGCCAGCGAAATCGCCCTTATCAAAGGCCGCGATACCGTTATCAAAATCGGCAGCGTGACCTACTCCTGCAGTTCCAAAAAAAACGGCGAGGATCAAGTAAATTGAACGGATCACATTTTTCATCGGTTACTCTTTTGCTAAATATTTCTGAAGATAAGCGTAATAGAGGCGGACAGCGATTACTCCTGTAAAAACTCGTCACCGAGATATAGATACGCCTAATCATCAAATCATACGTTTTACGCCGAAAAAAATCTAATAGCTTTTAAAGTCGTCTCTAACGAAGCAATCGAAATCTTAGACCTGCTGTAGTGATCGAGGATGTTTCCAGACATAATACGCGCTCAAATACTGACGTCGGGAGATTGTCTGTGGAAGATCAATATGAATTATTAAAAAACCGCATTTCGCATGACTTTATGCAAGCCATGTTACGGCTGGTCTTAGCGTTTGGTGTTTTCTGGATTTGTGCCCGGATCTTTTCGCCTTTCGCAACCATCATGCTTTGGGCCCTGATTCTCGCGGTCACGCTATATCCCCTTCATTTAAGAATTCGAACATCGCTCGGCTGGAGCAATGGCTTGACCGGCTCACTGATCGCCTGCGCCGGCTTGTTGCTACTTGGTGTCCCGATTGTGTTACTGACCATGTCACTAATTGAGCACGGCAGTGTTCTTATCAGTGAATGGCAAAATGGCACTCTAAGTATCACACCTCCAGATGAGTCCGTAAAAACATGGCCCATTGTTGGAGAGCCCTTATATGACACTTGGCTGACCGCCTCCACTAATCTTCAGGATCTACTGATGAATCATGGTGAGCAGGTGCTAGCGCTCGCCAAAGGGGCCCTCGGAGGCACAACGGATATTATTTCGACGGTCGGAATCTTTCTCGGCGCCATGATCATAGCGGGCCTCATGATGACTTACGGGCAATCAGGGGAGGCAGCAGTTGGGCGTATTGCATCCGCCTTTGTGGGCGCCGGCAGAGGCAGAGAATTTCAGACTTTATCAGTTGCAACCATCCGCTCTGTGGCGACGGGCGTTATCGGCGTGGCTGCCATTCAAGCATTATTTCTGGGTCTAGGATATTTGTGGGCCGAGGTACCTGGCGCTGCGATCCTCGCCTTAATCGCCCTACTACTCGGAATTATCCAGCTTCCGGCGATGTTGGTCACGATCCCGGTGCTCGCCTGGCTTTGGATGTCAGGGGATGGCTCTACAGTAATAAACAGCGTGATTACCGTTTACTTGTTGATCGCGGGACTTGCAGACAACATTCTAAAACCCGTATTGCTTGGGCGAGGCGTTAATGTTCCGATGCCCGTTATCCTCATCGGCGCGCTTGGCGGCATGGTGGGAATGGGGCTGATTGGTTTATTTCTAGGATCGGTTGTTCTTGCTGTCGGCTACCAGCTGTTATGGGCTTGGGTCGACCACGATAGGGCTCGGGTCGAGACTGAAGCGACAACGACTTCTACAGTCAATCCTGACTGAGTGGTGAAAACTTCAATAAGGGCATTGCATTATCTACAGACTCGTTACAAAATTTTTTGGCGCTGAGGCGATTAACAGTAACGCAATATTGACGTAGATCATCGTTTGACGTGCTCGCTGTTGGCCCGTGACGGCTAGTTCGTTCATTGCAAATCCCTATTTCGGTTGGCCGAACAGTACATCACCCCGAACGGGTCTTACGTGTATCCATTCATCGATGGCAACAATATCTCTGAATGTCACAACAAATTGACTTTAGAGTTTTATAATATTCTTTAATTAATTAATAACGAAAGAAATATATTATGTGTACTTGTTATTTAAAGGGTTGTTTGGCGTTTAGCGCCGGCTGGCTGTTCGTTCTAATCCCGCTGACATGGACAATCTTCTAAACTGATCCAGAAGTGTTCTCATAGGAAAACTGCAGGTTTTTGAGAAAAGAAGCGCTTAAAGCCCTAAT
>JABHUE010000017.1 GCA_018672825.1 Pseudomonadota bacterium
AAAATCTTTTCATCACTACCCCTCCTGGATTCTCATTTTTCCACTTTATAGCGCAGCCTCAAGGATCCAGCAAGGAGATGAGGCAACAAAAAGCCACGTCATCGTTTGAAACCTGCGCGTTACGCAATGGTGATGGATTTGCAAGCGCCAGATAACTCACCCCGCAATAATACGAGCACCCCGGTTCACTCGAGCGCGATGCATCAAGCCCGCAGTCGCCGAACGCGAATAGTCTCCTCCTCAGAGGTTTGTGCCGACGCCGACCTCTGGTCGCACGACTTTTCGAAGCAACCACATCATACGAATCAATGAGTATTGATTATTACAGCCGATCACGACGATTTAAGGGCACCTCGAACAATACCCTTCTCCCCGAAGATTAGGTCGACTTCGAGCTGGTAGGAAGCCCTTTTGTTCTGGCTCCATGATTGTTTCCCGCTCTTACGGGCTGATTGCGCTGTAAACCCGCCGCTTCAGGCAGGGTCCGCCCCTGAGACTGTCATGGCGGCGCGACGGCCAAACGCTCCAACTGAACGTAGCGGCGCATGTTGTAGGCGAGGTTCTTAAGCCCGATGCGCGCCCTGGCGCGAACAATCCCGATACTGCGCACCAGCGTTCCGCCCATGTCGTTGCTTTGAGAGCCGAAGATATGCTCGACGCGGACACGCACTTTTGAGCGGGTCTTGTTGCCTTGCTCTTCGCGTGTGCTCAGCGGTTTGTTGCGGCGGCCCTTGCGGTGGATACGGCTCGTCAGGCCCTTGTCTTTCAACATCTTTTCAATCTCCGCCGAGCGATAGGCGCTGTCTGCCCAAACGTCGGAGGCGGTGTTGTCCTCATCGAGGATAGCCTCGATGGTCTGGCTGTCATGCACGGCAGCATCGGTCACCTTGTAACACCGAACCAGCTTATGGCGACGGTCTACGTTGATATGGTTCTTGTAACCGTAATGGCTCTTGCCATGCTTCTTGGTCCACCGCGCATCGGTATCTTTCTGGCAGAACTGAGCCGGTTTGTCGGCCCAACCCTCAGGCGTCTCGCCGTTTTTGATCTTTGTATTCTCATCTCGAGAGTTGTGCTGGGTTGGAACCGATACGAGCGAGGCGTCAATGATCTGACCGCCCATCGCCAAGTAGCCCTGTTCTTTCAAATAGCCGTCAAAGTCCTTGAACAACGCATCGATCACGCCGCCCTGCGTAAGCAGATCGCGGTACAGCCAGACCGTCTTGGCGTCGGGGACTTTGCCATCAAGACCCAAGCCCAAAAACCGCATGAACGAAAGACGGTCGCGGATTTGATACTCCACTTGATCGTCGGACAGATTGTAGAGCGAGCACAGAACGATCGCCTTGAACATCATCACAGAATCCAAGGGTTTGCGACCTGCCGGTGATTTGCGAACCTTGGATGGCTTGCGCCAGGCAGCCTCCAAACGGGAACGAAAGTCTTCCCACGGAACAACGGCGTCAAGTTTAACAAGAGGGTCGTTCTTGGCATCCAGGCCAGCGTACCGATTAGCGATATCGAAAAAGCCCAGTTGGCTCATCATCGTCATCCTAAATCCTGTTTATTATGGTCCGAGGATTTTATCAGACAGAGGATGGTGGAGGGGGATTAATAGAGGTGCCCTTAATATTAAGGAATATTTAAAAAATGGAAAAATTATTTATCTTAGTAAAAAAAATTTAAAAAATTACTGATCATTTCTAGCCGAGAATATAAACCTAACGCTCCTTAAAAGCCGCGTGCCATGTTTTGAAAACTGGAGAAATTAGAAAATTAAATACAGATCGTGTCCCCGTTTTGATATTAATTTCCGCCTGCATTCCAGGGGTAATCGGCAGAGACCCCAAGTCTTTCCCGAGATAATTTCTCTCCGTTTCTATTTCTACACGGAAGTATGGATCGCCCCTTAAATCCGTAGATGTATCTGCTGCTACGTTTTTAACGAGACCCGGAAGGGAGCCATATCTCAGAAAATCATAAGTCAGAATTTTAACGTCGGCCTTCTGACCAACCCTGACATAACCTACGTCGATCGGTGATAATTTCGTTTCAACAACCAGAGTATCCTGCGCGGGAACGACCTCCATAATCGCCTCACCGGGTTGAACAACGCCACCTATAGTATGCTGACGGAGGTTTTTTACGATGCCTTCAATCGGACTGTACAAAGCTGTTTGATCAACAAGCTCAGAGGCAGTTTTCAGCTGCTCTTCTGTCTGAGCTAGGGCGATTTCAACACGGCCAAGCTCCTCTGACACCTCCCTATTGAAATCCAAAGTAAGAGACGTGGCTCGCTGTCTAGCTTCGGTATGCGCCTCTTTTGCTCTCTGAAGAGACGTCTGCAATTCTGCGATCTCAGACTTTAGCTGTCCGTATTCGTTCTCGAGGTCCAAAACCTCCATTTTCGTGGTGAGATTGTCTTTCTCAAGGCTCTTAGAAATCTGAAGCCGTTTGAGTGCAAATTCCAAACTAGTTTTACGGCCCTTAATTCTGCTTTCTAACTCTTTAATTTCGAGAATTTTTTGCCGTGCATTTGCTTCTAGGATCTTGATGGAACCATTTACTTGTCGTTTACGATTATCAAAGGTCAAGATTTCTTTTTGGAAAATTTTTCGAATTTTGACATCGACGTTCTCGGGAAGGGAGAAAGGCTGTTTGTCGAGTTCCGCCTGAAGTCGGTCACGTTTGATTACAAGACTCGCTGCTTGCAGCTCGATTTCAGAGGATCTAACCCTGTCAGCGCCAAGGCGGAGTTGCATTAGGCGCTCACCCTTGCCTACTTTTTGCCCCTCTTTGGCCAAAATTTCCGTGACAATTCCTCCTTCTAGATGCTGGATCAATTTGACTTGCCCTTGAGGAACTACCTGCCCAGTTGCTACAGCCACTTCGTCAAGTTCGCTCACAAACATCCACGAAAAAGTCGACATAAGAATCAGAATAACCAAGATCGGCAGGTGCGAACCATGCTTTGGGCTATACTTATCCAGCAAACTCTCTACCGGAGAAATCTTTGTCTCTTTGTTCATTGGATTTATTTCAATTATTTTCAGCGACGGGCCTCGTGATTTTGGGCAGCACATCTTCTCTCGGTCCGGTCAGCTGTATCTTGCCAGCGCCTAAAAGAGAGATATTGTCGACATGCGCCAAAATCGCTGGACTATGCGTCACAATTACAATCGCTGATGAATTACGCTTAGCCTGCTCCTTGAGCGTACCGATTAAAAGGTGTTCAGAGCGTTGGTCTAAGTTCGAGGTTGGTTCGTCAAGCATAATCACTTTCGGATTCGCGGCTAATGCTCTCGCGATTGCTATTTTCTGCCGCTGCCCGACCGACAAAATATGTCCGTTTTCGCCGATTTCCGTTCCATATCCGGATGGCAGATCTGATAAGTCTTCATGAAGGCCCATTGCTCGGGCAACATTTATGACCTCTTCGTCTGAGACGTTGTCCTTAAAGCTGGCAATATTGTCCCTGATGCTTCCCGTAAAAAGTGTGCATTCCTGAGGAACATATCCGCACCATTTCGCGATTTGGCTCGAGTTGAACTGACGAATATCAGCCCCGTCCAAAAGTACCTTTCCAGCCTGTGGAGAGTAGAGGTTTAAGATGAGCTTCAGGAGGGTCGACTTACCCGAACCATTGTTCCCGACGATTGCATGAATTTTCGCCGGCTCAAATTTTAGAGATATGCCCTCAAAAATCTTTTTTTCTGCCTCGTATGCGAAGTGCAGCCCCTCTAACTCTATCTTGGCTTGCGACGGACCAAAGCCAACAACTCTCTTGCGGAGCAAATCAGTTTCTAGGACAAGATTGCTAAGCCTGTCTCTCGAGCCTCGGAACTGATTGAGCGTTCTCCAAGCGAGTGAGATTTGGCTCAGGGGCTGTATCACTCGTGTCGCCAACATATTGGCAGCAATTAGAGATCCAATCGTCATTGTTTGCTCCAGAACTGCAACAGCTCCGAAGGACGTGAGGGCGACGGTAACGCCCATAGTCAAAACAACATTTACGTTTGCGAATAAGTCGGCCGAGCGCCCCCGTTGGAGAGATCTCTCCATCGTTTGGGAATGCTTTTCCAACCAAACTCTCTTCAGATACTCAGAAATATTAAGGGATTTAACTGTGGCACGATTGGAGACTATTTCGATAATTAAGTTTTCTACCTCTGCGCGCGCCCCTTGTTCTGCCGAAGTTGCTGCACGAGTGACTTTAAAAGCTAACCAAGCAAGAAAAGTAAAAACAAAAATAGAAAGAATAAAAATCAATATTAGAGGTGGAGCAATAAAATAAATTATTGATATAAAAATTACAGAGAAAGGTATATCTATAATTATTATTATAGTACCTCCCCCTATAAAGTTACGAATTTGTGCAACATCACGAAAAATATTTTGCCAGAACCAAGCGGGTTTTTTCTCCAGGTCTTCGAGGTTAAGCTGTGAGAACCGATCAAAAACAGTATCTCCGAGGCGGCCATCGATTTTCAGAGATATAAACTGCAATAAACGGCTGCGCGCCTG
Organism: Pseudomonadota bacterium; assembly: GCA_018672825.1. Taxonomy (GTDB): domain Bacteria; phylum Pseudomonadota; class Gammaproteobacteria; order Arenicellales; family UBA868; genus UBA868. The sequence continues at coordinate 4,525 of JABHUE010000017.1, forward strand.
TCGGAGAGTAAAATCAAAAATAAGCGCTATAAACACCCCAAATACGAGGGCCTTTAATGTTTCGAGGCCTGCCTGGAAAACGACCCGATCGTAGACTTGGAGAACGAAAACCGGGGTCGCTAGCGCAAGAATGTTTATAAAAAGAGAGTAAGTTATTAGCCGGATTATATCGCTATCGGATAATTTGACGGCCGAGACGAGCCATGCTGGCAGTCCAAGCATACGTCCCACTACACAAGCACGATATCAGTGGCAACTATGTCATTGGAGGCGGACGCATTTCCGTGGTTAAGCAAAATCGTGTAACCAGCGGATGACCCATTATCGTCATAAATAAGTGCCTCATCCGACTTTGAGTAAATAAGCACAGGATTCGACGAGGAAAACTCTCCTAACGTGCTATTTGTGCCATCAAAACCAGCATTTATGACCTCGAAATTCACACCGTTAGATACGGTTGTAAAATCAAACCCCGCCTTCGAGAGGCTTATTTTATCTGTGCCGGATACAAAATCGGCTACCGTGTCACCACTGTTACTGCCGACCGTGCCATTTGAGGTTCGGACGTCGCCATCGGAGGTGAGAACATATGCAAATGTGTCTGCCCCGCCATTACCTCGCAGCGTATCCGCGCCACCGGAACCAGTAAGTGTCTCGGCATTAGACCCGCCAGTTATGGAATCGGCGGAGGAGGACCCGGTTATACCCTCTATATTCGAAAAACTATCAGTTTCAGCTGAACCAGAGATTGTTACATTACCTGAGCCAAAGTCGGCAGTGATCGCATTGGAGTTACGGTAGTCGAGAGTATCATTGCCATTTTCGCCGTTATAGGTGTCGTTTCCAACGCCAGCTATAATCGTGTCGTTGCCATCGCCAGCGGAAACTGTGTCGTTCCCACCAAGATCAAAAATTGTGTCATTTCCATCGCCGGTTGAGATGCTATCGGCGTTATCCGTACCGACAATCATATCGTTAGCTGCGCTATTTGAAGAAGTTCCGTTTTGGAACGACGTGAAAAACGTTTTTGTAACAGAGGCACCGGCTGCGATGTCGCCAAAATCAAGGGTAAGTGTTATCGCTTCGTCCACTTGGGTTCCACCGCGATCAACCGGTGTATTGAATGCAGAGGCCGCAAAGGCATCGGTATTACTAAAGCCAAAATTTGACGCTCTAGCGGAACCGTCGGTGGAGATGAGATTTACAGAATTTTGGGACGTAGGCCCTTTCGCGTGAGCAATAGCGGTAACGTTATTTCCACTGGGTTGGGATAAAACATCGTTTTGCGTCGCAAATGTTCCAAATGTCTCCTGATCCTGGTCTGGATCCATTGTCCTCATGTAACGCACATCTTCCAACAAAACTGACCCGCTGTTTTGGATAGTAACTGTCGTTTTGAAGAAGCTATCGTCCTGGTCAAATGAGATGACCTGCTTAAAAGTTACAGCACTGGAGGACCTTGCAGAGAAAGTCGCGGTTGTTTCTGCGCTTAGTGTCGAACCAGTGGAGGTTTCTACCGTGGCCGCATTAATTTGATTTGAGGAAGAACCCCGATCCTGGACAAAATTTTGGGCTCCGCCAGCAATTTTTAGACCAATTACGTAACCTTCCACTGGGCTGCCAGGATTAAAAAAGTCCCCTGATCTTGCTGCTGGTGTGTTAGCCGCAAAACCCACGGTGTCGAATATCACGGATATTGCATTTGGTGTGGATGCACCACCCTGAGATATACCTTGACTGCCAAGGCTGCCCTGCTCAGCAATACCAAGTTCAATAAAATCACCGAGTAAAAAGGTATCACTGGCAACGGCTACTCCGCCGGAAGGGCTTGTCGCGCCCAAGCTTGGATCAGTGGACGGATCGATAACACGAGCGGGATCCTCCACAGGAAAACCGAATTCAGGTTCAATAAAGAATGGATCAGCCCCCCCAAAGAATGGATCAAAGCCGCCGAAAAATGGGTCTGCGCCACCAAAAAATGGGTCCGGGCCAAAGCCGGGGGACGTTCCGAACCCCGGGGATGGCCCAAAAGCAGGAGACGGTCCGAACCCCGGGGATGGCCCAAAAGTAGGAGACGGTCCGAACCCAGGCGATGGCCCAAAGCCAGGTGGCGGAGCACCGGTAGGACCAAAGCCAGGTGGCGGAGCACCGTCAGGACCAAAGCCAGGTGGTGGAGCACCGTCAGGACCAAAGCCAGGTGGCGGAGCA
>JABHUE010000021.1 GCA_018672825.1 Pseudomonadota bacterium
GCATAGGAGCCATGTTCCCTAATGGTATTTTGATAACACGCGTACAGCAGATTTTTATGCTGAGTCGTAATGTCTGGCCCGTCGACCCAGGTCAGTTGAATACCTTGATCCTTAACGCGTCTTCTTTCACGAATGATATTTTTTCGTTTTTTAGATGAAAGTGCGCTCAGGAAATCATCAAAATCCTGATACCCGGGGTTATGCCAATGAAACTGTCGACCTTCTCGGGAGACGAAATTATTCGCAGTCAGAGCGTCGAGGTCGTTTGTGTTACAAAAAATACAGTGTACAGACGAGACTTTGAGTTTTTCAGCAATTGTGGGAAGCGCGCCTGCGATGTGCGAGCGAATTGCTGCACTATCATGATCAGGATGGCTGATGATTCGGGCGCCAGAAACGGGTGTGAACGGAACAGCAATCAGCAGTTTGGGGTAGTACGACATTCCCGCTCGCTCATAAGCATTCGCCCAAGCCCAGTCAAAAACAAATTCACCGTACGAATGATTTTTAAGATAGCACGGCGCGCCGCCTATGAGTTGACCATCGATGCTTGCCGCAATATGACAGGGCGCCCAGCCAGTCTCGCTGATGCAGCTGCCACTGTCCTCCAACGCCCGGAGAAATTCATATTGCAGGCTGGGATCATCTTCAGGCACCATCATGTTCCACTGGTGCTGGTCAAGAGCTGTTATCGAAGGATTTGTTGTTAAGATGACCCGCTCAGCCTTATTATTAGACTGTTCCTTATTAGTCATCTTTAAATCGACATCTTTACTTCCAATATCCAATGAAGCCTCTCTCTATTGCCGTTGCTCAGCCCAATTTTACCGTTGGCGATGTCAAGAAAAATCTGGCTAAGATCACGGATTACGTGGATCGTGCCAAAAAAGAATTAGGGTGCCGGGCGATCGTTTTTCCGGAGCTATCTCTGACCGGGTATCCCCCTGAGGACCTTCTGCTCAGGATGGACTTTTTACAGCAGGTTGACGACGCGCTGCTCGAGTTAGTTGCGAGAATAGACGATATCTACGTCATTGTGGGACATCCGCTGCGCGATAACAACCAGCTGTTTAATGCGGCATCGGTCATTTACCGTGGCAAGTCGATTGCCTCCTACCGGAAGAGAGAGCTACCGAATTTTGGCGTTTTTGATGAAAAACGTTATTTCAGTGCAGGGTATAAACCCTGCGTCGTTGATATTGATGACTGCAAAGTCGGTTTAACTATTTGTGAAGACATCTGGCATCGGCAGCCCGCTGCGGACAGTGTCGACGCTGGCGCGCAGTTGATTGTTAACCTGAATGCGTCTCCCTTTAATATTGATAAAGCACGGGAACGCGAGGTTCAAGTCGTTTCAGAACGCGCACGGGAGGTCGATGTGCCCATTGTTTATGTCAACCTCGTTGGTGGACAGGACGAACTGGTGTTTGATGGCGGATCGTTTGTTGTTAACTCGAAGGGTCAAACGACAAGCCGGGGGCATTTTTTCCAAGAGGACTTGTTTCGTGTGGGAATTAATGACTCACCCGATGACAATCGTGCGAGACAAGTCTCATTGCTTTCAAACGAGGAGAGTGTTTATCGAGCACTTTGTTTGGGTGTAAAAGATTACGTCCACAAAAATGGATTCTCTGGCGCTGTTCTTGGGCTGTCGGGGGGTATCGATTCGGCTTTGACCTTAGCGATTGCAGCAGACGCTCTTGGAAGTGAAAACGTACAGGCTGTTTTAATGCCGTCTCAGTTTACGAGAGCGATGAGCATTGAGGATGCCCAAGCGCAAGCACTCTCTTTGGGTGTTGCGTATGAATTGATTTCTATCGAACATCTGGTCGAATCCTATCGCCTTGCACTCGATCCGCTATTTGCAGGACTTCCAAAAGATACAACTGAAGAAAATCTTCAGTCAAGAATTCGCGGCAATCTGTTGATGGCGATTTCCAACAAAACCGGGAAGATTGTTCTTACGACTGGTAATAAGAGCGAGATGGCGGTCGGATATGCGACTTTATATGGAGATATGGCAGGCGGATTTGCCGTGATCAAGGATGTGCCCAAAACCGTGGTGTTTGCGCTCGCACGATATCGTAATCAGCAAAGTGCGGTGATTCCCGAGCGGGTGATTACACGGCCCCCGTCGGCGGAGCTGGCGCCAGATCAGGAGGATACTGACAGCCTTCCACCGTACGAGATTCTCGATCCCATTCTTGAAGATTTCATCGAGAATGACTTGTCGCCCGCTGAAATTGCGGCAAAAGGTTTTGATCGCAGGGCTGTTGACCAAATTGTCCGAATGGTCGTTCGTAATGAGCATAAGCGCCGACAAGCGCCTCCCGGCGTAAGGGTTACGCGTAGGGCCTTTGGTCGAGATCGACGATATCCGATTACGTCAGGATTTAGTTGAGGTAACGACTCTCAGGAAAGTTCAGTTCGAGCACTCGAGAAGTGTCATCATAAAGTTCGACAAGACCCATTCGTTTATATGCGAGCATCATCACGCCAAGAGCGTCCTCGACGGATGATGAATTCTGGTAAGTCTCCAGAATAAACCGCGCTCGGTTGACCGCAGCGACGTCGGCACCCATCGCATAGTAATACTGCGCGACTTCAGCCTCATGTGCAGCAAGTACGTTAATAATATAGATTAATCGCTTGCGCGCCTCCGCCGCGTAACGACTGTCTGGAAAGCGTGAAATCAGCGATTGATAAACCGAGAACGCCTCTTGAACGGGCTGGATGTCATTGTTAGCAGGATTGACACCCGAAATGACATCAAGCCATCCGTCTGGCGGCTCGAAAAGCGATAAGCCTTTGAGATAATAAGCATAGTCCACATTGGGGTGTGTTGGATGCATCCGAATAAATTGATCCGCACTTGATGCGGCCAAGGCAGGCTCGCTATTTTTTAAATAAGCGTAGGCGATATCCAATTGGGCTTGTTCAGCGTATCGTCCATAAGGGAACCTGCCGAGCATTTGACGGTAGGTCGCAATAGCGCCCGACCAGGCGCTGTCGGCCATTTGTGCTTGACCCTCATTCATGAAGTCCTCGACGGTCCAATTAGCGGTTTCGTCGGCAACTTCCAGAATGGAGCATCCAGAGCCAATTAAAATGATAATGGCAGCAAAACACCCCTTTGAAAGGGTGCCAAGATGATAATGTAAAAGTCTTGAGATCATTCCGCCCTATTATACTTTTGAAAACCATTCAAAAAAGATCGCAATTGTGACTACCTCAGATGAATCAAATGACGTACTAGTGGGGGCAATCCCTGAATCTGCTAGTGGGTCAAGACTTGATAAGGTGATGCCGTCTGTTTTTCCGCCTTATTCCCGCTCACAGCTTCAAGTGTGGTTAAAACAAGGCCGGATTCTTATGGGCAATGGCATTCCCTCGCCGCGCTTGATTGTTTCAGGCGGAGAGGTTTTAAGTCTGGTTGTGCCCGAGCTGCCGTCCCTGAAATGGGCGCCTGAGGACCTTCATCTCTCAATTGAATATGAGGACGCTGATTTGGTCGTCATTAACAAACCGGCTGGCCTGGTTGTTCATCCAGGCGCGGGTAATGGATCCGGAACGCTGGCGAATGCGATTTTGTACCGATATCCGAATACCGCTTCACTGCCGCGTGCGGGTATTGTTCACCGTCTTGACAAAGATACCAGTGGTTTGATTGTGGTTGCACTGAGCGAACGTGCACGAGGATATTTAATTCAAACACTTGAACGCCGAGAAGTTGTTAGAGAGTATCTTGCCGTGGTCAACGGCTGCCCCATCAGCGGGGGTAATATTGATGCTCCGATCGGTAGGCATCCTAGAGATCGAATCAAAATGGCGGTGACTGAAACCGGAAAGTCGGCTGAAACCCAATATCGAGTACTCAAGCGTTTCCGTTCTCATAGTTTGTTAGGGCTTAAGTTAAAGTCTGGTCGAACACATCAAATTCGGGTACACATGACGCATCTAGGGTTCCCCTTGGTGGGTGATTCTCTCTACGGGAGTCGCGTTCGAATACCATCTCAAGCGTCAGATCAAGTAATCGATGCACTGCGAAAATTTGGACGCCAGGCACTCCACGCCAC
>JABHUE010000015.1 GCA_018672825.1 Pseudomonadota bacterium
CATTTCGCAGGCGTCACCGATGCCATTGTTATTGGCATCGATTTGCGAAGGATTAAAAAAACCAAAACAATTATCCATTACATCCAAGATGCCATCGTCATCGAGATCGTCGCAGATCAGAACATCATCATCTGGTTCAATAGAGGGCGAGATTGTCGGGGTGGCACCATACGAAATCGAGAAAGCGAAGGCTGTTGCTAAACCAGTTCCCGCTTTAAAAAAACAAGTATACCGACGTTTAGAAGTTACCACGGCAGTTGTTTTCCCGAGTAATCGTAAAATTTGCCGCTTTCCGCCTTTCCTGCTTTGTCCAGATTCGCTTTTAAACCTGAGGCGCTTGTCTCAACATCAATCAAGCCATTGGGTCCGCCCATGTCGGTTTGCACCCAGCCGGGATGAAGTGCAACAACCGAGATGTCCAGAGCTGACAAGTCATTAGCGAGGCTGACACTCACAGCGTTAAGCGCTGCCTTGCTTGAGCGATAACTGTAACTCCCTCCGGACTGGTTATCGCCCATGCTGCCCATCTTGCTCGAAATCATTCCGACAACGCCAGAGTTGGCGCTTTCAAGGTTCGACTTCAGAGCGCGAGTGACCAAGAAAGGCGAAATCGAATTAACCCGAAACTCTTCAATCCAAGTGTCTGCATTTAGAGAGCTAAAGTCTTCATGTTTTGAATGAAACAAACCCGCGTTATTAATCAGTAGATCAATTGATGTGCCTTCAAGCGAATCAACGACAGTCTGAATGTTGCTCTCATCTGTAACATCAAGCACGACTGTTTTCAGGTTATTGGGGTAGCGGTTGATCAGTTGGGAGAGACCTTCAGTTGAGGGATCACGCGCTGACGCAAAGACTTTGTGTCCTGCTGCGAGGTATTGACGAGTCAGTTCAAGACCAATGCCCCGATTAGCGCCAGTAATGAAAACATTTTTTATCATTATTGTTTCCTTAATAATTAAAAGTTAGGACTTGATCAAAATGACAAGTCAAATATCGAGAGCGTCCAGGGCGGTTTTCCTGATGGGCTGTGGCAACGACTTATTGTTGAGAGGCGCGGTGATCTCTAACGCGCTCCCATGCTTTTCGAATCTCCTGGGTTTTCTCGTTCGCAAGCTTGATCATTTCTTCAGGCATACCTTTGGCGACCAGTTTGTCGGGATGATGTTGATTCGTGAGGCGTCGATAAGCCTTTTTGATTTCATCGTCGCTCGCGCTCTCCGAGACGCCAAGTATTTTATACGCCTCAGAGATAGGCTGCGCTTTTTGAGCACGTCCGCCCGCAGTCGACGCCCCGCTTACAAAATGAATGAGTTGCTCAATTTCACCCGATTCAAATCCAAGCGAGGTTCCGACGTGGCGCAGTACTCGGCTCTCGGCGGGATCGATTCGGCCGTCAGCCATTGCGGCCTGGATTTGGATTTCCAAAAACATTCGCATGAGGGTAGTTTGTCTATGGCATTCGGTTTTGAACTGCGCCAAAACGGAATCAAGGGGAAAGTCTGGCGCCTTTCCTTTTTCAAAGAGTTCAATTGCAACTTTTTTCTGATCATCACTGAGACGCATTTGGTCCATCAGGCTTTGAGCGGCCTGGATTTCATGAGCAGATACTCTCCCGTCGGCTTTTGCGATATGCCCCATTACAGAAAAGGTTGCTGTGAAAAATGCGGCCTGTGTTTGCTCAAGTTTGGCGCCAATGGAGCGAAATCCACCGCTCTTCAGTCCGCTATCAAACTGATGACCAATCGTGCTGCCCAACAGTGCGCCCAGTGGGCCACCCATCATGAAGCCCAGCGTACCGCCGATTACTTTCCCCCACCATGCCATGTTAAAGATCTCCTAAAAGCAATATCGTAAATGTTAAAGCGCTCATAACGAGAGCAATTTGTCGTTCAAATGTATGAGTCAAAGATGTTAGCGCAGGGTCACGAGTTCTTCTGCCGCGGTCGGGTGAATCGCGACCGTGTTGTCGAAGTCAGCTTTGGTCGCGCCCATTTTGACGGCGACTGCGAAGCCCTGAATCATTTCATCTGCTGCGCGCCCAACAACGTGACACCCAATCACTTTTTCATCTTGACCCGCAACAATAAGTTTTACCGTTGTGGGCACTCGTTTTTTGGTGACGGAATAATACATATCAGTAAATCGGCTTTGATAGATCTTAATATTTTCGTCCCCGAATTTAGTTCTAGCCTCTTTTTCGCTAAGTCCGACTGTACCGATGGGGGGGTGCGAAAATACCACCGTTGGGATCGATTCATAGTCGAGTTTGGTATTCGGTTGATCGCCAAACAGTCGATCGGACAGGCGTCGGGCTGCGGCAATGGC
>JABHUE010000014.1 GCA_018672825.1 Pseudomonadota bacterium
GCTGCAGTTCAGATGCCCGCCCACGTCCGAGATGGCTTTATCGTCGACGATCGTCCGGATACCGCTGCAACACGGTGTATGGAGGACTGTTAAGTAGCCATCGTTTGTTATCATAAAACCTGAGGGCTGCCTCAGTGGGCTAGCGTAATTAGTTCACTGGGGCATCCTAACGGATTGCCTCAAAAAAGCCGTGGCCTCTCCAGGTCATTCTTCCTCCAGGTCATTCTTCCTCCAGGTCTGAACTTCAGCGCTCTGCGTCTATAGTGAAGGGAACGCCCTATCTCCTGATCTGACTCTTTTTCAAGGCGAAGTTTGATAAAATCCGGGGCGCAGACTTCATCAAAGAAAGTCCGATAAGTCTTCAGAAGATAAGCATCCGGCTCATCTTCGACCCGCACCCCGAGCACTCCTTCAACCATATCGGTGAGATGATAAAGCTCGAGCAAATGATGCCCCGCCGCACATTCCACGCGGCTCCTCCATTCGCCTTCAGTCATATTAATCTGGCCGACGGGCGTCATTGGACGTACGTTCTTCGACATCCGACTATCCTAGGGTGATTTGAAAACCTCAAAGAAGAATTTAGCAAAAAAATCCCGCCCGAAAACGATCGGTTAACTAACACAAGTATCAAATTTGAGGAGGTATTGGCCCTTGGCGACAAGTTTGGTGATGCGCTACACGCGACTAAGAGTGCGGGATTTGGTTAAATACGAGTAATAACTTTGGGCGCCTCTTTAGTGCTCAAGGTACATCATCGAGATACCGCTCAAGTCGGCCCTTCCCGTTTATGAAATACCACTACTTCATCTGCGACGTATTCACCGACACACGCTTTCATGGCAATCAACTGGCGGTGCTGCCTTACGCGACCGGACTCTCGACCGCCGACATGCAGCAGATCGCACGGGAATTTAACTTCTCAGAAACCGCTTTCGTCTTTCCCGCAGAGGAAGGCCACACACGCAAGGTAAGGATCTTCACGCCCACTACTGAAATCCCCTTTGCCGGCCATCCCAACATCGGCACCGCGTTCGTGCTGACGGAGACCGGGGAACTTGGCAACGATATCCTCCCAGAATCGATCTGTTTTGAAGAAAAAGCAGGTCTCGTGCCTATTGAAATTTCTCAAAAACCAGGCTGCCTGCGACAATTTGAACTTAAAGCGCCCGAGTCTTTGACGACTCATCCAATCACAACCGTGTCGACGATCGCAGACGCGCTATCGTTGAATTTGGATCAGATCATTGAAAAGAATCATCCTCCCTCAGCCGCCTCGGTCGGTCTTCCCTTTCTCATTGTCGAACTGCGCGATGCATCAGCACTGGCTGATATCCAAGTCAATCTGGATAGCTTCAATCGCCTCCTGGATCAAAGCAGTCCGCCTTACATCCTTGTCTACACACAGGACACCCCCGAGGCTGACATCCAGGCACGCATGTTGTCACCGCTTGACGGCACAACGGAGGATCCGGCCACAGGCAGCGCCAACTGCGCCCTGGCAGCACTATTGGCACAACACGCAGACTTGGCCAACGGAGATTTCTGCTGGGAGGTGCTTCAGGGAGCCGAGATGGGTCGACCCAGCCGTCTTCGAGTCCGGGCGAAAAAAGAAAACGGGACCGTGACCGGAAGCTGGGTCGCCGGCAGCTGCGTGATGGTCGCTGAAGGCGCTATCGAATCACCATAAAACGAGGACTAGAGCCCGGGCCTAAGTAGAGTTGTTCAGTAATTAAAAGAATTCGTCTATTTAGTTAATTTTGCTGCCTCGTTACCCAAACCAATTGAGCTGAAGCGTGGGTGAGCTACTAGAAAAATTCAGAATAACCCGCTGCAATTAACAGAAAGTTACGTATTAACGTCGCTCCAAGTTATCATTACGGTTATCTTTCCGCGCGGAAAAAAGCGTGAGCAAACAAACAATCCAAAAACGAGCACCGCTTCTTGTTGAGCTTGGCACCGAAGAGTTACCCCCGGCGGCCTTGAAGACGCTCGCAATCGCTTTTCATGACCATCTGTTGAATGCGCTCGGCGAAGCGGGTCTGCTTCATGAGACTCAGTCACGGTGGTTCGCCACACCCAGACGTCTTGCCGTATTAATTGAAGACGTTGCAACGAAAGGCGCTGCCCAAAATGTTGAAAAAAGAGGGCCCGCGCTCGCTGCCGCCTACGATGATAACGGTCAACCGACGAAGGCGGTCCTTGGATTTGCGCGGTCATGCGGCGTTGATATCGACGCGCTCGACACACTTGAAACAGACAAAGGGAAATGGCTGATCCACCGATCAGTAACGCCGGGTGTCACGGCTAAAGATCTTATCGGGTCGTGCATTCAAGCCGCTATTGAAAAGCTTCCGATACCCAAACGGATGCGATGGGGTAATCACGATTCGGAATTTGTCCGCCCGGTACACTGGTTGGTTGTCTTACTGGGACGTCAAATCATGCCCTGTAACGTTTTAGGCATCGCAGCTGGACGCAAAAGCCGCGGACATCGGTTCATGAGTCCAAACGCTGAAATTGCCATCGCACAGGCTCAAGATTACGAAGAAACGCTAGGCGCCGAAGGCGCCGTGGTGGTCGACTTCGACGCGCGGAAAAAATCTATCGAGCAGCAGGTCAACCGAATCGCCAAAAAAACAGGGGGTCGGGCCATCATGACGCCGGCTCTACTCGACACCGTAACCGCTTTAGTTGAAAAACCTTTTGCGCTTCTGGGCACGTTCGACCCGGGTTATCTCAAAATCCCGGCGGAAGCATTGATCTCCTCAATGCGGGATCATCAAAAATATTTTCATGTGGTTGATGACAACGACGCACTGCTCCCGTTTTTCATCACCGTTAGCAATATTCGCAGCTCTTCACCGGCTCGCGTTCGAAGCGGGAATGAGCGAGTACTGAACGCGCGACTCGCTGATGCGCGATTTTTTTGGGAGACTGATTCGCTTCAACCGCTTGAGAGTCGAGTGGATCAACTAAAGCACGTCCTTTTTCATCACGCGCTTGGCAGTCTCGCAGATAAAACCCAACGACTCGAATCAATCGCTGTTGAAATTGCTGCTGTCCTTGATGCCGATCCTGTTGCTTGCCATCGGGCGGCGACCCTCTGCAAGGCAGACCTGGTCAGTGGCATGGTGGGAGAGTTCCCGGAAATGCAGGGCACGATGGGCAAATATCTTGCCCGTCACGATAAGGAACCCACCGCTGTGAGTGCCGCTATCGAAGAACATTACCTACCTCGTTACGCGGGTGATGCCCTTCCCGAATCAGCAGTGGGTCGCGTGCTTGCCCTTGCCGACCGAATCGACTCGTTACTCGGGCTTTTTATTGCAGCGGAAGAGCCTTCTGGCGAAAAAGATCCATATGGATTACGCCGCGCAGCGCTTGGCATTATCCGGATCCTGGTCGATAAGAAGTTGGATATTGATATATCAACACTAGTCACCATCACGTCGGATGCGTATGCAGCCGGTGGATGTCCCGCAACACCTGACGTCGTTAATCGATGTCAATCGTTTATTGCAGATCGATATCGGGCGCTTTATCACTCGATGGGATTCGGGGCAGACGAAATCTCGGCTGTCATTGCCGTAGGCGCCAGTCACCCCCTTGATTTTGATAGAAGATTACGGGCGGTCGCAACATTCAGAAACCATCCTGACGCTGCGGGGCTCGCGGCGGCTAACAAACGAATTCGCAATATTCTCCGAAAGAATAAATCGAATGAAAATCAAACGGTCAATGTTGATCTGCTTTCAGACCCGGCCGAAATTGCATTGTTCGGTGCCCTTACCGAAACGGCGACCGCAATCAAACCTGATGTTGAAAAAGGTGATTTTCAGGCGGCACTTCGATCACTCGCAGGATTGCGAGCCACCGTTGATCAGTTCTTTGATGATGTGATGGTGCTTGCTGATGATTCCAATATACGGGCAAACCGCGTCGCGCTGGTAAACAACATGCACCAACTTTTCCTCGGAATCGCAGATATCTCGCTTCTACAGGATCAGGAAACTACTCATGACTGATAATCGTCAGGACAGTTATCAGGCCATGCTGGCGGCTGTGCAAGGTTTTCATGACAAACACCAGCTGCAGGCGCGTGGCGGCGAAGACATGCCTTACCGAATCGCGCTCATGGCTGAGGAGCTCGGCGAAATTTCTGCATGCGTTACAAAAGGGAAATCACAGGACGAACTCGCCGAGGAATGTGCAGATCTGATGATTCTGCTCATCGGCACCGCGATTTCCGGAAACTTTAATCTGGATGAAGCCTTTTGGAAAAAAATGGATCGTCTTGCCACTCGTGAAAGTCGGATGATTGACGGCCGTGTTCGAGTTTCGGAATTCAAGGATACTTAGGTGAAATCAGACCTCGTCATCCTAGACCGTGACGGCGTTATCAACTGCGACTCGGACGACTACATCAAGTCCGTCGCAGAGTGGTCCCCTATCCCCGGCAGCCTCGAAGCGATCGCAAGGCTTTCGCGAGCCGATTTTCGGATCGTTGTGGCGACGAACCAATCCGGAATTGCCCGTGGCCTTTACAACCTGACCACGCTAAACCAAATCCACCAAAAAATGACCGCTGCCCTACGCGATCACGGTGGTCAGATCGAAGCGATTTTTTTCTGTCCGCACGGTCCGGACGATGGATGCGATTGTCGCAAGCCTCAGCCGGGTCTTTTGCATCAAATCAGTGAACGGCTCAACGTCCCACTCGCGGACGTGCCGGTCGTCGGTGACTCCCTGCGCGACCTTCAATGTGCGAGTCGTGTTGGTGCGCGTCCTGTTTTAGTGCGAACAGGAAAAGGGGTAACAACCGAGTCTTTACTAGCTGATGAAGAATCTGATAGCGCGCTAGAAAATACGCTTGTATTTAATGATCTTGCCGGTTTCACCGAGGCCCTGCTGCAAGGTGATTTGGACGCCATTGGTTAGGTGAAGCATGTCCCAACCTAACGGCTCAATCGAGCAATTTAAAAGAGTGAAACGAAGACTCTAATGATCATGTTGCGATCGGCGGTTTTCTTTTTGGGAATGGCAATATCAGCCGTTTTGTTTTGTCCCATCGCCATCGCTGCTTGGCCAATACCACCGGTTCCCCGTATGCGGGTGATCGGGCTTTGGGCACGCTTCATTTGCTGGTGGCTTAAAATCACATGCAACCTCCGTCATGAAGTCGAGGGGCTCCATCATTTATCCGCTAACCCGGGGATCATCCTGTCGAAGCATCAGTCTGCCTGGGAGACCATTATGTTTCAGGTGATTTTTCCGCCACAGATCTGGGCTTTGAAGCGCGAAGCATTGTGGCTGCCATTTTTTGGATGGGGGCTGGCGGCTACCAGCCCGATCTCAATTGACCGATCGACACCGATTAAAGCGCTGGAACGACTCCTTAAACAGGGTCGTGAAAAAATTCGAGAAGGCCGCTGGGTCATTATCTTTCCAGAGGGCACGCGCATGGCGCCGGGAGAATCAGGCGCTTTTCATCCAGGCGGCGCCATGCTTGCGGTGAAAGCAAAAGTACCGATCACACCCGTCGCACACGATGCGGGCCTTTACTGGGGTAAACGCAGCTTTCTAAAAAAGCCCGGAGTGGTGCGGGTAAAAATAGGACCTCCCATTAGCACCGAGAATAAAAAAGCGCGTGCGGTCAACGAAGAAGCAAGAGAGTGGATCGAAAACTCGATGACTTTGCTTTTAAAAGCACCTGAGAAAAGAATTAATCTTCAAAAATAAAAACAAATCGGGTCTAGCACTCACTTTGACCACAAAGCACCGTAAGGCGCGCGAAGTCTTCCGGCGACAATGTCTCTGGACGAGCACTCGGATCAATTCCTGCTGTTCTAATCACCTCTTCACTACAAAACCCTTTTAGCGTGTTGCGAAGCGTCTTTCGGCGGTGCGCGAAAGACTGGCGCACAAGCGCTTCAAAATCACTGCTGTTCACAGACGGGCCCAGCGGCGCTTCGCGAGGCGAAAACAACAAGACGCTTGACCAAACCTTGGGCGGTGGACTGAAGGCTTCGGGTCCTACATCAAACAGGGAAACAATCTCGAAAACCCGACTCATCATCACCGTCAACCTGCCGTAGCTTTTGTTCCCGGATTGGGCTGACAGCCGGTCTCCGACCTCTTTTTGGACCATAAACACCATTCTCGAGACCTGTTTGGACTGGCTCAAGAGATGGATCAACAGCGCTGTTGAAATGTTGTAAGGAAGATTACCCACCAGAACCATTTGAGAATCAGGATTGAGGGTGCCGAGATCAAGCCTCAACGCGTCTTGCTCATGAACGTTGACCTGGGGGCTCGCCGAATACCGATCTACCAAAGTTGGCACAAGATCACGATCGATCTCGATAAGATGCAAGGGGTTACCCGTCTCGACAAGGCGATCGCTCAACGCGCCTCGGCCGGGCCCGATCTCACACAGGATCTCCTCTGGGTTCAGTTCAAGATGATCAACAATACGCCGAACCACGCCAGAGTCATGCAGAAAATGCTGCCCAAACCTCTTTCGCGCCCTATGCGGTACGGGATTTTCCATATGAGTTGTTAAGTCAGAGCACTAAACATAAAAGGTTCAAGATGCTTTGGTTCGACCAGAACCTTTGACCAGCCCCAAGCTTAACCGCATAGTTTTCTCGCTAGCCGGACAGCGCTTATTAAACTACTCACATCCGCGCGACCGGTACCCGCAAGATCCAAGGCCGTTCCATGATCGACCGAGGTTCTAACAAATGGCAGGCCAAGCGTCACATTGACAACTTCACCGAAACCTTGATGTTTGATCACCGGCAGCCCCTGATCGTGAAACATAGCCACGACCACGTCGAGGTCTTTCAGGTTCTGTGTCGTAAAGGCTGTGTCTGCCGGTAATGGCCCCCTAAGATCAAATCCCTCCAAACACAAACGCTCCAAAACGGGCGAGATAACTTCTTGTTCTTCTTTGCCCAAGTGGCCCGCTTCACCCGCATGGGGATTTAATCCGCATACCCCGATCACAGGGTTGGAAATTTGAAAACGACGCCTAAGATCAAAGTCAATCACCCGGAGCACTGCCTCAAGACTCTCTTGCGTAATCGCGCCGGGCACCTCGCTTAGCGGCATATGGATCGTAACAAGCGCAACCCGCAGCCGGTCGTTCGCCAGCATCATTACCGGTTTTGGAACCCCGGCTCGCTCGGCAAGAAACTCCGTATGGCCCACAAACGCGTTGCCCGCTTCGATCAATGTACTTTTTTGCACCGGCGCGGTCACCATTGCTGCAAATTCTCCGGTAAGGCAACCATCCACGGCACGCGTCAACATCTCGATAACATAGGGCGCGTTTTTTATATCGAGATCACCCGCAATCGATGATTCATTTAACTCAATGGGATAAATATGCGCCGTCCCGCCTGGCCCCAAAAGCGTATCGCCCTTAATCGCCAAAGACGCGCCGATCAAAGTCGCACGCTCAAGCAAAAGATCAGGATCCGCAAAGATACATAAATGATCAGTTACCGGGTCCTGAAGCAACTGAACGACCAGTTCAGGTCCAATGCCGGCGGGCTCACCCGTCGTCAGCGCAATGTATTTGGTTTTATCGTTCATTGAATTCGTTACAACAAAAAATTCTTAATCAGCTGAAGGTAATGCGGATTCAATAATCTGCTGCCCGTCATTATCAACAATAACCGGATTCTCGAAAAATTCGATGTTTGGTTTTGAATATCGCTCCGTAATCCACGCAATACGGGCATCATCGAACCAATTCTTTGCGTTGATTTTCGTATCGAAACAATAAACCCCGCCCGCACGATGATTATCTAGATCCACAATATAGTTCTTCCTTAGAAGTCCTTGTGTATCTTGATAGATTGGCGCGGTTTCAAGAAATTTTTCTTTCAATTGTTTCGCGTCCAGATCCGATGAGATAGGAAACGTCACCAGGACAATAATCATCTGAGAAATCCCTACAGCGTGGTGTACCGATAACCGTACTCTACGTGATTGACGTCATAGATTCTTCCTACCCCATCTAAAAAATTTTAACGCTTAAAAAATTGATGTTAAAAAATCGCAAATCTATCCTACACTCGTTTAATGAAAAATTTAGCCACGACCTTGTCTCTCACCCTTGTCCTTCTTCTAGGCAGCATAGGAACCAGTTCGGGTAACGATTTCCTCAAGGGGCTGAATGCTTACCACGGCGGTGACTTCGCAACGGCGCTTAGCGAATGGAAGCCTCTTGCCGAACAAGGCCATTCTCCCTCTCAATACAACCTGGGGTTTATGCACTACAACGGGGAGGGCGTCCCTCAAGATTATGAGACAGCAGTAAAGTGGTACACCCGCGCGGCCGAACAGGATCATATCGACGCCCAGTTTCGTCTCGGGGCAATGTACTGGTCAGGCATCGGTGTTCTTCAGGACTACAAGGCTGCTCTGAAGTGGTACACCCTCGCTGCTGAACAGGGAGATTCCAATGCTCAAAACAATCTAGGAGTGATGTATGCAAACGGACAAGGCGTTCCAGAGGATTTTATCTATGCTCATATGTGGTTTAGCGTTTCTGCGTTAAATGGAAACGCAAACGGTAGAAAATCTCGAGAGATCATTGAAAAACGAATGATCGCAGCCCAAATCGGAATTGCAGAAGAACTTGCGCAGAAATGCGCGCGGAACCAATATAGGGATTGTTAAGGGCACCAAATCCAAAAGTATCCGTTGGGAACTACTCCACAGTCACTGATTTCGCCAGGTTTCGTGGTTTATCGACGTCTGTGCCCTTGATTAAAGCGACGTGATAAGAAAGAAGCTGCAACGGCACGGAGTAAATAATGGGCGCAATAGCACTATCGACGGGCGCAACCTGAAGAATGCGAACATCCTCGCTCTCAACAAGGCCAGAGTGTGGATCTGCGAAAAGATAGA
>JABHUE010000085.1 GCA_018672825.1 Pseudomonadota bacterium
GACATCACGTCACGGTATACGAAGCCTCATCCCGTGCCGGTGGACAACTCGCTTTATGGGCAAACGCGCCCTCCATGAAAGAACTTGGGCGCGTCATTGACTGGCGTCTTGACGAACTTGCCCGACTCAACGTGTTGGTGCACTTCAACAGTCCCATGACTGAGACTGACATCCTGGAACTTGAAGTTGATGCTGTGGTGATCGCGACAGGTGCTTTTGAGCAGCACCGGACTTTCGATGGTTATTCAAAGATTAAAATCATGACGCCTCATGACGTGCTGGGCGGCGCGTTCGTTCAGGAATCCAATGTGTTGGTTCTCAACGACGGTCGAGGTCAAGCAGGCGTTGCTGCAGCCGAATCACTCTTGCATCAGAAAAAAACCGTCGAGATTGTGAGCTCCGATATTGCCGTTGCGAGTGATATTGATGCCACCAACCGTTCCGCCTGGTTTGAGCGCTTAGGAAAACTAGATTGCTCGTTCACCAACTCGAGCATTATCAAGTCGATCAATCATAATCGAGTCACGCTATGCAACGTTTTCGATTCGCGTTCCGAAACTCGGGAAGCTATCGATCTTATTGTCGACTGGTCCGGGTCTAAAGCGAATGACGAATTAATAGCAGCATTCGACCACTCCACCATCGAAGTTTTTTCGGTCGGTGATTGTCGGGCACCACGCACGGTAGAAATTGCAATCAGCGAGGCGATGACAATAGCCGAAAAAATCTGACATTTACATCACCATCGTTGACACCATTATTCTGCCCGCACAGCCCTATTCAGGAGAATAAAAAAGTAAAACTGTCGCTCCCGTTTTGCTCCCTGCCGTGTGCATGGCGCCCGGCGCCCGAACGATAAAATCCCCGGCGACATACTCGCTATCCTGATCATAAAAAGAGCCACTCAATACATAGATTTGCTCGTATTCATCATGCGCATGGAGATCAGAGAATGCGCTCGCGTCTATTTTCATCAGCCAGGTGCGAATCGTTTTCGACTCGTCTTCAATGAGTGGCTTCACCCAAAATCCGGATTCATCACACGCCTGCCAGTCGATATTGTTTGTTCTCCAAATCAAAGAGTCGGCGCTCGGTAGTTTGAGCGCAACGGACTTGACCGGCTCTTCGAATGGTTTATTCATTGGGGTAATGTGGTTGCAAATTTTTATGAGTGTACCCCCCGCGCCGCGCGTGGCACAATGTCGTTTGCAATTTTGAAATGTTATCAACAGTTTCAGTAAAAACTTAATTTAACTTCGCGCTAGACTACAGTCATGAATGAAAATTTTTTACACCATCTTGAATCACTGATCGGAGTTGTGTCCGAGTATGGATTAGACCTTGTTGCGGGCATTGCAATCCTTTTTTTCGGTTGGTGGGTCGCAGGACGTGTCCGCAGCATCACGCTTCGAAGTCTGAATAAAGTGCCTGTCGTTGATGACACGCTCAAACCGTTTTTTGCCTCAATCGCACGATATGCCGTCCTCGCAATCACCCTTATCGCAGTTCTTGCCAAGCTTGGCATTCAGACCACATCAATTATTGCGGTTCTCGGTGCCGCGGGTCTCGCCATTGGTCTGGCTTTACAAGGAACACTACAAAATATTGCGGCGGGCATCATGCTTTTGATTCTAAGGCCGCTCAAGGTGGGGGATTATATTGACGCCGGCGGTACCGCGGGAACGGTCAATGAGGTCGGCCTTTTTACAACAGATATGACAACATATGACGGCGTTTACCTCTCAGTGCCCAATAGCGCACTCTGGAACACGTCAATCTTAAACTACTCACGATTACCCACTCGACGAATGGATGTTCCGGTTGGCATTGCCTATGAAGACGACGTCGAGGCCGCAATTGACCTGTTGTTGAGTCACCTTCGCTCAGACGATAGAGTACTTGCGGCGCCTGAGCCCCAGGTATTAGTGACGGGGCTTGGCGCTTCATCAGTTGACCTCAGTCTCAGATGCTGGAGCACGAGAGAAAATTTCTGGGCCTTAAAGTTCGATCTAAATAAGGATACAAAACTTTGGCTAGATGCTGCCGGAATCAGCATCCCGTTTCCACAGCGAGATGTTCACCTCGTACCATCAAACGCTGAAAATGAAATCACGCGATAGTTTTTTAAACAAGACGTGTATCTCAGAAAATTAATCGTCAAGCGCTAGCAGATATCGAGACTACAGGCTGAGTTTGCCCGTTAGAGATTCACTTACTTGCAAACGAGATTCGCTTTTCTAGAGCGCGTCCTGATCTTCTTCGCCGGTCCGTATCCGGATAATACGGTCAACGTCGTACACGAATATTTTACCGTCCCCGATCTTTTCAGTTCGCGCTGCGCTAACGATCGCGTCAATGACCTGATCTGCAATCGCAGAGTCAACCGCAACTTCGAGTTTTACTTTCGGCACGAAGTCCACGACATACTCAGCGCCGCGATAAAGTTCGGTGTGGCCTTTTTGCCGACCAAAACCCTTAACTTCCGTTACGGTCATACCCTTGATTCCGACTTCGGCAAGCGCATCTCGTACGTCGTCTAGTTTAAATGGTTTAATTATTGCCGTAATCAGTTTCATTTAAGAACTCCTTCAGATTCAGCTGGGTAGATGTTTAAACCCGGATTTTTTTGATAGTATAAAACCTAAATCTCGACCCCTGATTATTACAGACTCAGCCCTAGGCTTAAAATTTTATACAGACAAAACGGGTTGTTTGAGTGGTTGCCACGTTAGTTCTGCTAAATATGTAATCTTTCGGGAGGAATCGGATGTCGCGTTATTAATCATCTTCATCATTGGGAATGCCGCCACTGAAGTCGTTACAATCCAATGATCCATAAGATAATCACTTCGCAAAAACAATCCACCTGCTAAAAAAACCGAATCAATTCTTTAACTCAGTGATTACTCATTAGCTTCTCGCCCTATAGGACCCTGAACATGATCGTCATTCTTCATCCCGACAGCTCTTTGGAGACGCCCAACGGACAGCTGGTTCTTGACTTTCTAAGTGCGAAACCAGGGATTACTGCTCGTACCCATTCTATTAAAGGATCAGATCGGACCCTCTCTGAAATTTATTTGATTGGTGACGTTGTAGCGCTAGACGCAAGCGAGATTGAGTCTCTTTCCGGAGTCGAGAAGGTCGTTCGCGTCTCACGGGAATATCGGGTCATTGGCCGGCATGCCAATGACACACGTGATTCTGGATTTACTTACAATGGGGTCCGATTTGATCAGGATTCTTTACATGTATTTGCAGGCCTTTGTGCTGTTGATAATCCTGAAAATGTTGAAACGATGCTTCGTGCGCTGAAAGAAAATGAACAGATTTGCACGAGAATGGGCGCCTACAAGCCGCGAACCAATCCCTATTCCTTTCAGGGTCATGGTGCAAACTGTCTGCCCTGGGTATTCGAGCTTGCGGGAAAATATGGCATTCGCGTCATAGCAATGGAGATCACACACGGCTCACATGTGCGAGAAATTCAGCAGGCACTTGAACAAACGGGTCATCCTACCGGGGTCATGCTACAAATTGGTACTCGCAATACTCAAAACTTTGAACTACTTAAAGAAGTCGGTCGCCAGACTGAACTTCCAGTGTTGCTCAAACGCGGGTTTGGCATTACGCTGGATGAATCGTTGAATGCTGCTGAATATCTTGCAAGCGAAGGAAATCGCAATATTGTTTTTTGTCTTCGCGGGATGAAAACCAACATGGGTGATCCTCATCGGAATCTGGTCGATTTTGCGCATGTTCCAGTGGTTCGCCATCTCACTCATCTGCCAGTTTGTATTGATCCATCTCACTCGGTCGGCAATCGAAATATCGGGCCGGATGGCCTCCTTGATGTCATGCATATCACAGCACAAGGTGTTATTGCTGGGGCTAACATGGTCTTGGCAGACTTCCATCCGCGACCAGAGCAAGCACTCGTCGACGGCCCTCAAGCACTCCATCTAGATGAGCTTTCATGGTTCCTAGAGGACATCAAAATCGCTCGAAGTGCTTACTTGGCCAGACGCCGTCGGGCCAGTGCACGACACACTAACGTATCCTAGAATCTTAGAGATGAAAAAGAAAATAAGAAAAACAGATGATCAATGGCGGCAGCAATTAACGGCTGAGCAATATTTAGTATGCCGGGAACACGGCACTGAACGACCGTTCTCCGGCGAATACAATGCACTTAAAGCCAACGGCACATATCATTGCATCTGTTGTGGAGAGTCTCTTTTTGAGTCGACCCATAAATTTGATTCGGGATCTGGATGGCCGAGCTTCTGGCAACCTATTGACGGCAAAAAAATAGACGAACAGCGGGATGCTAGCCATGGCATGGTTAGAGTCGAGATTCGTTGTGCAACATGCGACGCTCACCTCGGCCATGTCTTCGAAGATGGGCCAGCACCCACCGGGCAACGATATTGTATTAATTCAGTTGCTTTAAAATTTGACCCGAAGAATGACTAAAGGTCTTTTACAGTCCTAAATTCGCCGTGATTGAATCTGGGGAATACGGATAGAGTCCCCCACCCTGGGCGGTCCTGATCGTAAAGCAGGGTTATAACGGGTAATCACCCATATGGGGAGCTCATGCTCACGGGCAAGCGCCCAAAGACTGTCACCGGCTTCAATCTGATAAACCTCAGTCCCGGTGGTCTCAAAGTTCTCTTTAAATTCCTCCACAAGGACTCGATGATATTCCGCACGACGACTCTCGAAACCCAGCTTTTGATCTTGATTTTCAACAGGCAGCAATAAAGCATCGGCAATGGATAGTTCATTTGAGCGATCATAGCCATTTAAGTCCAGAATTTTCTGTACGCCCCCAAGCCGAAGCCAATCGGAATAATGGCCTAGGGTTTCTTCTGGCTCGACGTTAATTCGATACACGGTGCGACCATCTTGACCTGAAATCTGAATAGACAAGTCAACCGGTGTATCTAACGGATTAATATCTGGCCATGCCTGAGTCGAAACTTGAAGCTTGTTTTTGCTGGAAGCTTGTGCCTCCTCTTTGTTCGCGTTCGCCAGCTGTTTTGCTGCCTTTGCAATTTTGGGATCAACGCCCTCTATCTGAAGAAGTTGTCCCGGGGTAATGAGAGCATCAGCTCCAAGCTGATTGTCTGTCATCAGACGACGGCAGGAAACGGAAAATCTTGCGGCAATACGGCAGGCGCTATCTCCAGTCATTACAGTGTAGTCAACAGTCACCCGAGATAACCGAGATAACCGAGTTGACGATTGTAACAACGTATCTTCTGTCGAAGTTTGACTCACGCCGGGAATCGTGAGTGATTGGCCGGGAAAAATGTATTCACCCTTGGTTAGTCCGTTAGCCGCAAGCAGCTTATCGCAATCAACGCTATGACGGCTCGCGATACTGCAGACACTGTCACCCTTTCCAACGGTATATCCAGCACTAGGAGACTGTCCAAGAGAACCGGGGATGATCAGCGTCATTCCAACGCCCAGAACGGAACCCCGACCAAGGCCATTCGCAGCAAGAAGGTCATCGCAACCAACCCCGTAGCGTCTGGCGATACTGCAGGCATTATCACCAGATGTGACGATATATTTTCCGCCGCGCGCCACATTTTGACGCCCTTGTGTTCGCGAGGGCACCTGAAGCTTTTGTCCGACTTGAATGACGGCCTGCCGATTAAGGCCATTCATTGCAATTAAAACGTCGCAATCAGCATTAAATGCTGCTGCAACCCCACAGGCGGTATCGCCGGCCCGAACGGTGTACTCAATAGAACCGCCAGGCAGCGCCTCCGGAGGCATCATTTTTAACCGAGCAAC
>JABHUE010000074.1 GCA_018672825.1 Pseudomonadota bacterium
CACTCGTGTGGGATCTGGTTTTCTATGTTGCTGTGGGCGCAGTTGTCGGTGGGCGACTAGGCTACGTTATCTTCTACAACGCGACTTATTATTTTTCCCAACCGATCGAGATTTTTTCTGTGTGGACGGGGGGCATGTCGTTCCATGGTGGATTAATCGGCGTCATCTGCGCGATTGTGCTTTTTGCGCGACGCTTTGAGAAAAGTTTTTTTGAGGTTGCTGATTTTCTCGCGCCACTTTGCGCCCCTGGTCTTCTTGCAGGTCGAATTGGTAACTTTATTAATCAGGAGTTATGGGGTCGTGTCACGGAGGTGCCTTGGGGCGTTGTTTTTCCGATGGCCGGGCCATTACCCCGTCATCCCTCTCAGCTCTACGAAGCAGGCCTTGAGGGCGTTATTTTATTTTTCGTTGTGTGGATTTACTCGGCAAGTTCAAAATCTTCCGGTCGTGTGAGTGGTGTCTTTCTTCTCGGTTACTCACTGATGCGTTTTATTGTGGAATTTTTTCGCGAGCCTGACGCGCATCTGGGTCTGATCGTCGGAAATGCGATCAGTATGGGGCAAATACTCAGTATTCCTGTTGCACTGTTTGGCTTTTGGTTGTTGATTCGACCTGTTCGACCCTGACGTGGGATCCAAGCGCCTCGCGTTTTTGGAGAAGGTGTCACCGGCTGATCGCAATAGATAAATGTTGGTGGGAAATCATAATATGCAAATCATCATTTTATCTGACACCCACGGCTATGTTGAGCCATTTATCCAGACGCTTGCGAATGAAGCTGATCTGGTTATTCATGCGGGTGATATCGGCGGCCTTGATGTCTTGGAGTCCGTGACGCCAAATCGGGGAAAGTTAATTCCAGTACGCGGTAATAACGATTGGCCCGAAACATGGCCAGGTCGGCGCGAGTCGGGGTTTAGCGTACTCGAAGAGAACGCAGAATACGATGTCCCTGGCGGATTGATCGCAATCGAACATGGCCATCGAATATGGGATACCCAGAATTACCATCAGCGACTTCGAGCAAAACATCCAAAAGCCCGGGCGATTGTTTATGGCCACACACACATTCGATGCGTAGATCAGTCGGCAAATCCTTGGGTGCTTAATCCTGGCGCGGCGGGTCGCGAGCGCAATAAAGGCGGATCGTCGTGTATTTGTTTGGAAGCGAATGAAGAATCGTGGCAAATTATCGAATACCAAAGCGGGGAAATTAAGCCATCAGACTTGATGTTTTCTGCGAGCTGACGATCGGTAATTGTTAGATAAAGCTTGCGAAAAGAACCTCTGCACAAAGGGGTCAAATCAAAACTGAGTGTATGTTGTATTTTTTAAAGAGGCACTATGAACAAGTTACCATTATTGATGTCGGCCATTGTATTGACAGGCCATGGCGGCTTAGACAAGTTGGTCTATCGCCAAGATTTTCCAGTACCCAACCCAAGGCCTGGAGAGGTTCTCATTGAGGTTACCGCTTGTGGGCTGAACAACACCGATGTTTGGGTTCGGCAGGGCGCCTACGGTACCGACGAGAATCCTAAGGCCGTAGCGTCATGGCGAAGAACAGCAGCTGAAGAAACGCTGACGTTCCCACGTATTCAAGGTGCGGACTCTGTCGGAAAAATAGTTGGTGTAGGCGCTGGCGTCTCTGCCCAGCGACTTGGCGAAAGGGTAATGGTCGACTTCAGCATTTACAACGATGATGGGGATAGTCTGGCTAACATTGACTATATTGGGCACGGTCGAGATGGTGGGTTTGCAGAATACGTCGTGGTGCCGGAGGAGAATGCGTACCTTGTCAGTAATGATTTGACTGATGCGGAATTGGCAACCTTTTGTTGTGCCTACCTAACTGGAGAGCACATGCTGGATCGAGCCCAGGTTGAGGCGGGTGAGCGAGTTCTTATTTCAGGGGCTTCAGGAGGTGTTGGCTCAGGGCTTATCCAGCTGTGTCGTGCCCGTGGAGCAATTCCTTATGCGCTTACTAGCGAAGCTAAGCTTGAAGCCGTCAAGGCGCTCGGCGTCGAGGCCGCTATCAACAGAGAGAGTCTGAACTTGGTTGAAGCCGTGAATCAACAGCTAGCAGGCAAAAGCGTAGATGTGGTTGCTGACCTCGTCGGCGGACAGCTTTTTAATTCGATGCTGCAGGTGTTGCGCCCTGAGGGGCGTTACACGACCGCCGGCGCAATTGGTGGTGCGATCGTGCAGTTAGATCTCAGAACCATTTATCTCAAACATCTTACGATTCACGGTTCGTCGCAGGGAACACGTGGCGCGTTTCAAAGGTTGATTCAATATATTAACGAAGGCAAGATCGGGCCAATACTCGACCGTAAATTTAAGTTGTCAGAATTCCATAAAGCGCAAACGTATTTTATGGAGAAAAAATTTATTGGCAAAGTGGTTGTTGTGCCCGATGCGAAATGGACTGACACCGCTCTGGCGTAGTAAAAAAACGATTTATTCTTAGACTAGAAAGAGTCTTCTAAAGCAAACCTAACCTAGAGAAATCCAATGCTTGAGCACGCCAAAGCCCGTCTGCGAGATTTTCAACTCAAATTGCAAAATGCGGGAATCGATATTGCGCTATTGACTGATGAGAGCACAATTGCCTACTACGCCGGGTTTTGGGGATACCTGTCTGTAGAGTTTGGACGCCCCACGTTTCTCGTGGTTCCAGCAGAGGGTGATCCCACTGTCGTTACGCCGCGAATGGAAAGTGAAATGGTTTCTGCAATGACGTGGGTGCCCAATATTCATACGTGGGAAGATTCTGGACCGAATCATTGGGGCAATGTCTTGATGCAAAACTTGGGGACGCAGCGTTGCAGACTTGGAGTGGAGAAAGCAGTTTTACCGAGCCTGGTCCGTATGTGGCTTGATGACTCGACAGATTCCGTCGAGTTAATTGATGCCTCTCCTCTGATTGCTGAAATGCGAACCCTTAAATCGTCATTTGAGATTGGGGTGATGAAGCAAGCGGGATTGATAGCGGCGGCAATGATGTCCGCTGCTGAGGATTCTCTCGCCGAAGGCGTCCCTGAATATGAATCGGCGTTGGCGATAATTAACGCTGGTACGCGGGCGGCCGCAGGATTTTTGACAAACGCGGGTTGGGAACGTTTTGTTTCGCCAATTATTCATAATCTTCAAATCATGCAGTCCGGGATAGATACTTCGATGCCACACCGAAGAGCGAGTATCAAAACGCTTGAGGCGGGAGATCCTATTTATTTTTGTTTTTGCAACATGGCACAGTTTAAGCAATATAAACTGGGCTTCGATCGCATGTTTAATATTCACTATGTTTCTGATCAGGCGGCTGATGTGCAGCAGACCGCTATCGATGCACAGCAGGCGGCGCTCAGCGCAGTAGCGCCAGGCGTGACGGCCGAGACGGTTGCACAGGCCGCTAACGAGGTTTACCAGAAGAAGGGTTACGAACCGAGCTATCGTACAGGACGTTCAATTGGGATGGCCTATTTAGAAACGCCTGAGCTGAAGTCGGGAGACCATACTATCCTCCAAGAAGGCATGACGTTTGCGGTTGATGGAGGGATATCAATTGAGGGTCAGTTTGGCGGCAGAATTGGAGATTCGATTGTGGTGACCGCGGAAGGTTTTGAATACCTAACCGAGTATCCCCGTGAAGTTGTTGTGGTCAATCGCTAGGGCTTTTTATTAAAGAATGAAATTTGAGAAAGAGGTCATCGATCCCAGTGTCGCGTTCCACGCGCTGGATAGAGGGGATGTTGTTCGTCTCAACGATGATGAGGGCGACTTTATCGTTTTTAGCCTCGATGACGTGATTGGCGTGATCAAGCGGGCAGCAGTTTATGAGTGGGAATACCATGAGCTCTGTGGCTTTGACGCCGATAATGAGCCAGATGGATATGTTCGGCTGATTTGGCCCGATGATATTCGATCAATCCAGTATCGTACGCCGCTAGAACCTCAAAGAGGAGATAGGGTATTGGTTGATTGGGATGATGGACTGAATTCGGGCGTTCATATGGGTGTTGTCGATGAGGTTAAGCGCGGTGCGTATCAGGTGCATGTAATAGAGGGGCCAGCATCTGGCGGGCGTCACTGGGACGTTGAGGTTGAAGAAGATGCAATACTGGATATGAATTCTCA
>JABHUE010000044.1 GCA_018672825.1 Pseudomonadota bacterium
AATAGGTTTTATTATTTTTGGGCGTAGATGGAAAGGGTTGTTCGCGGTTTTCATCTCTTTTGTAATTTTAGTTGTGGCAGGATCCCCGATTTCAAAAAGGGTGTATGCGAAGCACGAGCGCAGTTTTCCTGTTATGCCCGTTGAAAGCTCGCTTCAAGCGGGTGCGATTGTTGTTCTTGGCGGAGATGTTGGTATTCCTAGTGCGCCCCGTGTTACGAGCCAGCTTAATGGAAACCGGTTAATTCATGCGTATCGACTCTACCAGGCAGGAAAAGCACCCGTGATCTTGATCAGCGGCGGGAATGTATTTCCGCAAGAGGGTCTCGAGCCCGAGGCTGTTTATAGTCGGCGGTTGCTTGAAGAGTTCGGAGTGCCGCCGGGCGCCATATTGCTTGAGAGCGACAGTCGAAATACGCACGAGAACGCAGTTAGGACGCGGAAAATCCTAGGCGCGATTGGGATTGACCAGATCCTGCTCGTGACCAGCGGCTTCCACATGAAGCGGGCTGTATTAACCTTCGAAAAATCGGGTTTTGACGTGATCCCGTCGCCCTCCGGTATTTCAGTGGTGGACTACGCTCAACCCCAATTGCTCGATTGGTGGCCGAGTCTCGGCAATCTAAAAAGGGCTCAAATATTAATTCATGAGAAAATCGGCCTTATGGTTTATCGAATCCGTGGTTGGACTGATTAATGGATACTGTTGGTAACTTAATTTTGGATGCTAGCGCTGTCGCGCGAATCTGTGGGCCCGCCGGTGATGATCTTAGGGCAACACTTTTTGACTTATCCGCGGCAGGAGTCGAGGTGTGGTTTTATACGGCTGAATATCCTGAAATTGTCCGACAGGTATCAACTCTGACGCTGGGAGATAGCAGTTGTTTTGACGAGATGCAATCGCAGACCCAAGAGTTACTGAAATTGAAGATGCCCTTTTTTCAGTGGTTGAGCGCATTATCAGGCGATTTGGAAAAAATAGATCATACTGATTTATTAACGCAGGCACTAATGACAGCCGCAGCGCGTTTAGGTCCAGATACGCGTGTCGTGACGACAGATTTGAAGCGAGTCAAGTGGGGCGGTTTGTTTATCGATGAAGAAGCAGTTGGTTCACTTAAAGTCGAGCGCAAAGTGAATTTTGTTGATCTCGTGACCCAGCAAAAATGTATTCGATCAAGTCTCGAAGAAAATATTCACCGGGTTTTGCATCACGGAAGCTACGTGATGGGTCCGGAAATTACCGAACTTGAACAACGCTTGATGCAAATGTCCGGCGCCGCCCACTGTGTTGGGGTTGCGAGCGGGACAGACGCACTTCTAATTGCTCTTATGGCAAGTGATGTCGGGCCCGGTGATGAAGTCATTACATCACCTTTTACATTTTTTGCAACGGCCGAAACGATTGCGTTACTTGGGGCGATCCCGATATACGTTGATGTTGATCCTTTCACTTTTAATATTGATGCTAATAGGATTGAATCGGCAATTACTGCTCGAACCAAGGCAATCATGCCGGTAGGTCTTTATGGGCAATGCGCAGAGATGGATGAGATCAATGCACTCGCAACCAAGCATTCACTCATAGTGATTGAAGATGCTGCGCAAAGTTTTGGGGCCACTTACAAGAAACGTCAATCATGCGCTCTCAGCCATCTTGCTTGTACGAGCTTTTTCCCTGCAAAACCGCTTGGCGCCTACGGTGATGCGGGAGCTTGTTTTGCACAAGATGAAGACTTGGCAAAAAAAATACGCCAGATTCGAGACCATGGCCAAGATAGTCGTTACCATCACATCAGGCTTGGCATCAATGGACGTTTGGATACGATTCAGGCAGCGGTGCTTTTGGCAAAGCTAGACATCTTTGAAAGTGAAGTGGTTTCGAGACAGCGTGCGGCGGCGCGATATGAAACGCTACTCGCTGACAAAGCCCAACAGGGCCTTTTGGCGCTCCCAGTTGTCTTATCGCACAATACAAGTACTTGGGCGCAATACACGGTACGAGTTAAAAACCGATCGCTCGTACAGCAGTCGATGACCGAGGCGGGTATTCCGACTGCCGTACATTATCCAACTTCTTTGTATCGGCAACCGGCGTTAAAGCAGTCAACGATTGAATGCGAACAGAGTGA
>JABHUE010000013.1 GCA_018672825.1 Pseudomonadota bacterium
AGATCCCCGAAAAGTGCTCGAGGCGCTTATGGAGGAGCGTGAACCTCTATATCGAGCCGAAGCGGATATTATTTTTGAAACTGACTCGAGATCGCCGCACGCGGTCGCCAAGGATATCTGCAGCGAGATAAGAAAACGTTGGCAACGCTAACCGTTGACCTTGGAAGTCGTAGTTATCCCATAATCGTGGGCAGCGGATTGCTCGCAGAACCCAGTACAGTTTCTGCATACATACCCGGCGATGACGTTTTGGTGGTCACAAATGAAACAGTAGCCCCCCTTTACCTTGATCGCGTGATGGGTTTATTGGGGAACCGCCGAGTGATTTCCCGAACGCTTCCTGACGGTGAGCAGTACAAAAGCCTTGAGACTCTCCAGCGTGTCTTCGATACGCTTTTGCAAAGTCGATTCAGCCGAGATGCAACGTTAGTCGCGCTCGGTGGTGGTGTGATTGGCGACTTGGTTGGGTTTGCGGCGGCTTGTTATCAGCGAGGTGTCTCGTTTGTCCAAATTCCCACCACTTTGTTAGCGCAGGTAGACTCTGCCGTTGGCGGCAAGACCGCGGTAAACCATCCTGCGGGTAAAAATATGATTGGCGCTTTCCATCAGCCCGCTTGTGTCATCGCTGATACGGACACCCTTCGTACGCTTGAATCTCGCGAACTGGCTGCGGGGATTGCTGAAGTTATTAAGTATGGCTTGATTCGCGACCGTCTTTTTTTTGAATGGCTAGAGTCGAATATGGATCAGCTTCTGAACTGCGATCAAGAAGCGCTTCAGTATGTAATTATGGAATCCTGTCGTCACAAAGCAGAGATTGTCGCTAATGACGAGAAAGAGGCTGGAGAGCGGGCGATCTTGAACCTAGGGCACACCTTTGGACATGCAATCGAAACCGCATCCGGTTACGGCTCGTGGTTGCATGGAGAGGCCGTCGCAGTGGGTATGTTGATGGCAGTGACGATGTCTGAAAAACTAGGATGGCTAGATCGTAAGATAGTCGATAGAACTCGTAGCTTATTGCTGAGAGTTAATTTGCCGGTTGTGCCGCCACAGGGAATGACCGCAGAAGATTTTCTAAGGCATATGTCGGTGGATAAAAAAGTAGTTGCCGGAAAGATTCGCTTGGTACTGCTCCATGCGCTGGGGTGTGCAAAGTTAGTCGAAGATTACCCTGAAGAGGTGTTGCTTCAAGTTTTAAACGAATTTACGACGATCTAAGTCTGTTACGTCTCATTGCACCATAAGAGGGCAATTAATCGCCAAAACTCGTTTTTGGGTAGGCATAAAACTCTTGTGTTTGAAGCGAATTTTAGCTATCGCTATAATTTGTTGACCCCATCATAAAAAAAATCTGCGGCGCCATTCCTCAGATTAACGCTCACGTTTCTGCTTTCCCGATCTTGACGCCCGTTTCTGTTGACATCGCTGTGGGCAAGGTGTGTCGCGGTGCTTTATGGCACGATTATCCAATGGAGTAGCACAATCAATGACCACGCAACTGAATTCGTCACACGGGCTCTATGATCCCCACTACGAGCACGATAGTTGCGGTGTTGGCATGGTCGCTCACATCAAGGGCATTGCAAGCCGAAGTATCATTGATGATGGCTACGAGTTGCTGAAGAGTATGGAGCACCGGGCAGGAGTAGGGGCGCAGCCCAATAGTGGTGATGGCGCTGGAATCCTCACCGCATTGCCTTATAAGTTTCTATCTCGCGTTATTTTCCAGGAACTTGGCATTGATCTTCCAGAGCAAGGGAGATTTGGTGCCGGTTTAGTATTTCTGCCTAAAGATTTACCTCAACGCCAAAACTGCAAGCGGATTGTTAAGAATCTTGTCGATCAGCATGGCCAGTTGTTGCTAGGGTGGAGAGTTGTGCCGGTTGCACTGGATTCAGCGGATATCGGCACTGCCGCCAGATTGTCTGAGCCGCATATAGAGCAGCTGTTGGTTGAGGCGGCGCCCGATATTAGTCAAGAAGAGTTTGAGCGAAAACTTTATCTGATCCGGAAAAGTGCAAGTCATCTTCTGTGTGCAGGTGATTCTTTGTCACAGTCCGAGATGTTCTATATCTGTTCGCTTTCAACGCGCGTGATGGTCTACAAGGGTATGTTGCGAACGTTGCAGCTGATGGATTACTTTATTGATTTGCAAGCGACAGATTACGTCAGTCATCTTGCAATGGTGCACGCACGTTTTTCGACCAACACTTTCCCAAGTTGGGACCGCGCTCACCCAATGAGGATGATTGCCCATAATGGTGAAATCAACACGTTCCGTGGTAACAGAAATTGGATGCGTGCGCGGGAAGGAAGCATGGAAAGTGATATTTTTGGCGATCAACTCGAAGCGGTATTCCCCGTCATTGAGTCTAACTGCTCCGACACGAGCGGACTGGATAATGCCCTTGATTTCCTAACCGTAACGGGACGTACGCTTCCAGAGTCAGTTTTGATGATGATTCCAGAGGCTTGGCAGAAACATGAATTAATGACCGCGTCGAAGCGCGCATTTTACGAATATCACTCATCAATGATGGAGCCGTGGGACGGCCCGTCGTCAGTCACTTTTACTGATGGCCGATGCATTGGCGCGGTGCTGGATCGAAACGGGCTTAGACCTAGTCGGTATTACGTTACTTCGGATGACCGGGTCATCATGTCGAGCGAGGTTGGAGTCCTAGAGCTTGACCCCACCATGATTAAAGAGAAAGGTCGACTCCAACCGGGGCGAATGTTTCTGGTTGATTTTGAAAAGGGCAGGTTGGTTCCTGATGACGAAATAAAGGAAAGTCTGACCAACCAAAGACCGTATGGCCAATGGTTGGCTGAACAAAAAATAGAATTGTCTGAATTGCCAAAAGTGGATGATGTTCCTGGTCTTTCAGAAGAGACGCTTGTTCCACGACTCAGAGCCTTCGGTTATACCAGAGAGACTTTGGATTTTATGCTGATTCCGTTGGTGCTTGAACAGCGCGATCCTATTGGATCGATGGGCAACGATTCAGCGCTCGCCTGTCTATCGGATCAACCCAGGCTAGTCTACGATTATTTTAAGCAGCTCTTTGCTCAAGTGACGAATCCTGCGATCGACTCCATCCGAGAAGATGTCATTATGTCGCTTGAGTGTTTTATAGGCCCTGAAAAAAATCTTTTAAGCACGACACCGTCGCATTGTCATCGATTGCGCCTTATGCAACCGATTCTCACCCAAAGTGATCTGGCCGCTCTGAAAGCGCTCGATTATCGCGGTTGGAAAAGTGCAACCATCGATATCACGTTCCCAGAGGCGGATGGTCCCGCTGGCTTGAAGACGGCGATTGAGCGAATCTGTGCTGAGGCTGAAGCCGCTGTTGATGATGGGATTAATATCGTCGTCCTTTCGGATCGATTAGTCAGCAACCAGAACGCTCCTGTTAGTACGTTACTCGCTGCAGGGGCTGTCCACCAACGACTGGTCAGAACCTCTAAGCGAACTCGAATTGGTTTAGTTGTGGAGACGGGAGAAGCCAGCGAAGTACATCATCATTGCCTTCTTGTTGGTTTTGGCGTCGATGCGATTAATCCTTATCTCGCTTTTGAAGCACTTTGGCAAGCGCGTCGCGATTCGAGGCTTGATGCTGAACACTTCCCCGATGATCACTCGATTGTTGAGGCTTACCGTAAGGGTGTCGCAAAGGGCATTCTGAAAGTGATGGGTAAGATGGGTATTTCAACGCTCCAGTCTTACAAGGGCGCTCAAATATTTGAGGCGGTCGGATTGCAAGACGAGGTGATCGATCTTTGCTTTACGGAGACCGCGAGTCGATTACAGGGCGTGGGTTTTGATGTCTTGGGGGTGGAGATATTACGACGACATCATCTCGGTTACGCTGAAACGCCCTTAGTTGATACCGGAACGCTTCCAAACCCCGGAGAGTATCACTGGCGTCCGGGTGGGCAAAAACATGCCTGGGAACCCAAAGCAATTTCGAGTCTTCAGCGAGCGGCTCAACAAAACAGCGCACAGGCTTATCGGGAATTTTCCGACACCATAAACTCAGAAGCGTCGGGACGTTGTACTTTGAGGGGATTGATGCATCTTCGCGAGGGCGTTGCGGGTCCAGCTATCTCTATTGATTCGGTAGAACCCGCCTCAGAGATTGTTAAGCGTTTTTGTACTGGCGCAATGAGTTTCGGGTCGGTTTCGCCAGAGGCGCATGAAACTTTGGCTATTGCAATGAATCGCGTGGGGGGTAAAAGCAATACGGGAGAGGGTGGTGAGGATCCGCAGCGTTTTAAGCCGCTGCCAAATGGGGATCTTAAACGCTCGGCAATCAAACAAGTGGCCTCGGGTCGATTTGGGGTGACCAGTTGGTACCTTGCCAATGCTGATGAGATCCAGATCAAAATTTCTCAGGGCGCTAAACCAGGAGAAGGTGGCGAATTACCTGGATCCAAAGTCGATGCCACTATTGCCAAGATTCGATATTCGACGCCGGGTGTCGGCTTGATATCGCCTCCCCCTCATCATGATATTTACTCTATCGAAGATCTATCCCAGTTAATTTATGATCTGAAGAATGCAAACCCGGTTGCAAGGATTAGCGTTAAATTGGTTTCGGAAGTTGGGGTGGGCACGATTGCGGCAGGGGTTGCGAAGGCGCACGCCGACCATATTTTGATTTCTGGCGACAGCGGGGGTACTGGTGCATCACCGTTGACCAGTATTAAGCACGCGGGCTTGCCTTGGGAGCTTGGGATTGCTGAGACGCATCAGACGCTTGTGATGAATGACCTGCGGAGTCGAGTGACGTTGCAGACTGATGGGGGAATCAAAACGGGCCGGGACGTTGTCATCGGGGCGTTACTAGGCGCTGAAGAGATTGGCTTTTCGACCGCACCACTGATCGCACTTGGGTGCATCATGATGCGAAAATGTCACCTGAATACCTGTCCAGTCGGAATTGCAACACAGGATCCCGTTCTCAGAGAAAAGTTTCACGGGTTGCCTGAAAATGTCGTTAATTATTTATTTTTTGTGGCCGAAGAAGTCCGAACCATTATGGCCCAGTTAGGCGTTAGAAATTTTATCGATATGGTCGGAAAGACTGAGATTCTCGAATCAAGCGCAGTGGTGTCGCACTGGAAAGCCAGCGGCCTTGACCTGAGTCGTTTGCTTGAGTCCCCGAAAAAGCCTCA
>JABHUE010000081.1 GCA_018672825.1 Pseudomonadota bacterium
TAAAACGCCCGAGATGGGCTCCCAACGAACCATAGACAAACCGGAATCGGTCAACCGGGTCACACCGCCCAGTAGAATCATACAAAAGACTAACGCGCAGCAAATTAAAAGCCAGCGGGCGATCGCTTGAGACGCCTGGCGATCTGCCAGACCAAAGGGCGCGCAAGAAACCGAGGGACGATTAGGAGATGGTGAACTTAGATTCGTCAAAGGAAGTCGGGTTTTTTTAGTCAATTGGGTTTTATCCCAGAGTTTATACTTTTGAATGCTAATATTTGCTCAGTAAATTCAGCGTGATCAAAAATGAGTGGCAAGATACCCCGAGAATTCATAGACGACGTGCTCGCCCGTACAGACATCGTCGAAGTCATCGGAACCCGGATTTCACTCAGCAAAGGTGGTCGTGACTTCAAGGGCTGCTGCCCTTTTCACAATGAGAAAACGCCCTCCTTCACCGTAAGTCAGACCAAACAGTTTTATCACTGCTTCGGCTGCGGTGCGAATGGGAGCGCGATCGGATTCCTTATGGACTTTGATCAGCTTAGCTTTCGGGAAGCAATTGAAGATTTGGCGCAAAGCGCCGGGCTCGAACTGCCTGACACCGGTCCCGCTCGCGAGGATGACGGCCTAATGCCCGCGCTGCTCGACACACTCGCCAACGCCAATCGTTTTTTTAAAGAACAATTACGTGATCGCGATATTTCTCAAGACGCAGTGAACTATCTAAAAGAACGTGGCCTTTCCGGTGAAATTGCAGCACTGTTTGAACTCGGATATGCGCCGCCGGGGTGGGACAGCCTTTCCAAAACAGCTGGAAACGACAAGAAAACGATAGATCTAATGGCCAAAGCTGGACTCACTGCTCGAAAAGACAATGGAGGCTCTTATGATCGCTTTCGTTCTCGAGTGATTTTCCCCATCCATAATTATCGCGGTCAGGTGGTTGCGTTCGGCGGCAGAATACTTCATTCGGGGGAGCCTAAGTATTTGAACTCACCCGAAACCCCTGTTTTTCAAAAAGGCTCGGAACTTTACAACCTTCACCGGGCACGATCACCAATCTCAAAACTCGGCTATTCGCTCGTCGTTGAAGGCTACATGGATATTGTTGCGCTTGCCCAAAACGGAGTCGAAAACGCGGTTGCGACACTCGGGACTGCAACAACAGAGCGGCATCTGCATCGGCTTTTTCGACTCGCGCCGTCGATCGTATTTTGCTTTGATGGTGATCGGGCGGGACGAGCGGCCGCGTGGCGCGCACTTGAAAACTCTCTGCCTGAGCTTGCCGGTGGTCGACAAATCAGCTTTTTATTTTTACCTGATGGAGAAGATCCGGACTCTTTGGTGCGAAAAGAAGGCGGCGAGGCATTTCAAAAACGCGCAGCCAAAGCAACTTCACTGCCCGATTTTCTTTTCAGGAAGCTCTCGGACGAGACTGACCTTACCCGCCTTGATGGGCGAGCGCGCTTGGTAGAGCTCGCAAAACCACTGCTCGGTAAAATCCCTGAGGGTCCACTTCGAGAGCTCATGAACCAACAATTGCGAGAAAAATCGGGTGTGCAATCTTTAGGAGGTGACAGTGGTCTCTCGACCCGTCGGGTCTCTCGCAATAATCGGTCCACTACCCAGCGCCTGAGTCCTATGGCGACCGCAATCAGTCTTTTGCTCCAACAGCCTGAATTAGCGTGTCAGAGAAGTCTTCCAGAAAATCTGGGCATGCATCCCGAGGTTCGCGGATTTTCACTGCTAGAGCGACTTTTCGGTATCGCGCTTAAACAGCCCGACATTACGACGGGCGTGATTATCGAACGCTTTCGAGATACTGAAGAAGGGTCAACACTTGAAAAATTGGCGGCGAAGGACCATTTACTTGAGCAGGATGATTTTCTGCCGTTTTTTACTGAAACGATCAACACGCTTGAGGATCAGGCAATTGGTCAGTCCATCGAAAATTTGGTCTCTCGCGCGAGTCAAGAAGAGCTTGATGAGGCCTCTAAAACTGAGCTTTCGGCGCTTTATGCGAAACGACAACATCTTCGCCAGCAACGCTCTGAAAGCTAGTTTTCAGTCGAGAAGAGGCTCATTCGTGGTATAATAGGAGTGTTTTCCGCTGTTTTTTTCTAAATGCCTAATTCTTCGTCAGGGGGAACTGTGTCTGTAGATACCCAAAGCCAACAATCTGAACTCAAGCGGCTAATTATTAAAGGTAAGGAGCAAGGCTTTCTTACCTACCGAGAGATCAACGATCATCTCCCCGAGGATATGAACGACACGGACCAGATCGAAACCGTTGTCAACATGATCAACGATTTGGGCATTGAGGTCTATGATGCGGCGCCAGATGCGGACACACTGCTACTGAAAACTGCTAACAGTGATGATGAAGAGGTTGTTGAAGAAGCTGAAGCTGTTCTAACAACCGCCGTCGAAAGCGAGTTTGGCAGAACAACTGACCCCGTCCGCATGTATATGCGAGAAATGGGCACAGTGGAATTGCTCACACGTCAGGACGAAATTCGTCTGGCAAAACGAATCGAAGACGGTATCCGACAGAGCGTGAGTGCAATGGCGTCTGCGCCTGTGGTTGTCACTGAATTAGTCAGCCTTGCTGATAATGTTGAAAATAGCAAGATGAAACTCACTGAACTCTTGGTGGGTTTCGTTGATCTTGCCGCGCTTGAAACCGAAGAAATCCCTCAACCTGTCATTCCCGGTGCCGATAATAATTCGGGGTCCGATGACGACAACGCAAACAATGTACCGCAAGGTCCTGACCCGGAGGAAGCGAAAGAACGTTTTGATCGAATTCGCAAAGGACTCAAGAGTATGGAACGCTGCCAGAGTCGTTATGGGCTTGGCGCACCACAGATGGAAAAACATCAGGAAAAGCTATCGCTTGAAATGATGGAGATTCGACTGGTACCCCGACAGACTGAATATCTTTCTGCCGTAATGCGTGAAATAGTTGATGAAGTTCGCTTAATCGAGAAACAAATCATCAAAATTTGTGTTCAACGCGCCCGAGTCACTCGAAAAACGTTTATCTCGAAATTTGTGGGTCGAGAATCCGAGGCGTTTTGGATTCGCAGCATGATGCGGGGAAAAGAAGGCAATAAAGATATCCTGAAGACACATGCCGACGAACTTGAAAATTTCCGTATCAAACTTGAGCATTTGGAAAATGTAGCGGGTCTGAAAATCCATCAGATCAAAGAAGTTAACCGCAAGATGTCAATCGGCGAAGCAAAAGCGCGGCGTGCGAAAAAAGAAATGATTGAGGCGAACCTTCGCCTGGTGATATCAATCGCTAAAAAGTACACCAACCGAGGACTCCAGTTTCTTGATTTGATTCAAGAAGGAAACATTGGCCTTATGAAAGCGGTCGATAAGTTTGAATATCGACGAGGTTACAAATTCTCAACGTATGCGACCTGGTGGATCCGTCAGGCAATCACTCGGTCCATTGCCGATCAGGCCCGAACGATTCGAATTCCGGTTCACATGATTGAAACGATCAATAAACTTAACCGGGTGTCGCGTCAAATCCTGCAGGAAAAAGGTCGAGAGGCTCTTCCGGAAGAGCTCGCAGAACGCATGGATATGCCCGAGAACAAAATATTAAAAGTACTCAAGATAGCGAAGGAACCGATTTCCATGGAAACACCCATTGGTGATGATGAAGATTCGCATCTTGGTGATTTCATTGAGGACAAGAACATCTTAGCGCCAGAGGATGCGGCACTCACCACTGGATTAACGAGTGCGACTGACTCGATCCTCGACAGTCTCACCGAGCGAGAGTCTAAAGTCATTCGAATGCGTTTCGGTATCGGTCTTAATACTGACCACACACTCGAAGAAGTGGGCAAGCAGTTTGATGTGACCCGAGAGCGCATTCGACAAATCGAAGCTAAGGCCTTGCGAAAAATGAGGCATCCCACCCGATCTGAAAAGCTCCGCAGTTATCTGGACTAATTTTCCTTACCCAAACCCCCGGCCTTTCCCCGGGGTTTTTATTCTCTAGCCCTCATGATCATGGCCTAGAGTCGTTACTAGTGTTTACCGAAAAATCCGTTTGGCGGGGCGAACGAGAAGCGTCGCAATGAAGCCCAATACGGCCAAAATCGCTGACCACCCTGCGACCCGATACATCAATCGCCAGATTGGATTGGCTGTTTTTGTGATTGAAAAATGAGTGACATAAATGGTCTCGCAGGCACCATTCCCAGTATCCGTTCGAGAGATGCTGGTTTCTCTTTCAAACCCTGTCGCTTGATTTTGATAATTAGCGAGCATGCCACTGATTCGAACTTCATCTCCCGGGGCAGCACGCATAACGAGGCGATGCAAATCGATATTGTCAGTCAAAATATGATTGTTCGATAATTGATCACTTCTAAACTGCGTGCCCGTTTGCCGGTCTGGTATCTGAAAAAAACAAGTCCAAGAGCCGCTGCGATAGCGCAGCTTTCGAAATACATCAGACTGCACGTTTTGGCCCCATACGACACAAAGGTCTTTGACATTAAGAAAGTCTTTCCACTGGCGATGATGGTAAATGTCGCCCAACGAACCACTCTCATAATCTGTCACGACCACTCCGCTCAGATGGTAGTCAAACAAAGGGATTATCGTATAGACCTGATCATTAATCTGCGTCTGAAATGACGCTTTGTCTGTGAGGGTCTGGAGCGGATCTGATAGGACCGCCTCACTGAAAAACTCGGGCCCGGGCAACTTATCTTTTTGAAAAAAAGACATGCCCAATGCAACGACCGCGATCACAAACACGCCCTTAAAAATACGTTCCAGTTGATCAAAAAACACAGGCCGCGTCTCTGTCCGGCTCAGGTCAGTTCAACCTTGTACTCCTGAATAGTATTTCCGCCATCCACGACCATCAGTTGTCCTGTGACATAGCTGGCCTCTTCACTCGCCAGAAATACCGCCACATGGCCGACCTCTTCAGGAGTCCCGGGTCTTCCCACAGGAGTAAACTGACCCGCGATCAACTCGTTATCTCCACTTGATCCGGTATGGATCCACCCCGGCGCAACACAGTTGACGGTGACGTTCTTTGATCCAACCTCGATAGCGAGCGAACGCGCCATTCCAAGCATTCCCGCTTTCGCTGTACCGTAGACCGTACTGCCGGAGATTCCAACGACCGGGCCCGTGACCGAAGAGATATGAACCACTCTTCCGTATTCTTGATTCATCATTGATGGCAAAACAGCGCGGGTCATCAAAAACGCACTGGTCAGGCTCATATCGATCCCATAACGCCACTTTTCATCACTCACTTCATGAAAAAGAGCGCTAGGCTCGTCTCGACCAATCTGCACCATTCCCGCGTTATTCACCAGAATCTCAACGGGTCCGAGGGCGCCTTCAACCCGGGCGTTAAGATCGGCAACCGCAGTGGCATCCGTCAAATCGGCCGCAATACCCACCACGCCGCCCTCTTGCCCACCGAGCTCCTCGCAACGTTCCTGAATGCGGTCCGTGGTCGATGTAATTGCTACCCGAGCACCTGCAGCGTGGAGCAACTTTGCCGTTGCAAAACCAATACCATCGGGGCTTCCTGCGCCCGTCACCAGTGCTACCCTGTCTTTAACACCTGTCATCACTCACTCCTTGTAAGCCGGGGACATTGTTACCCTTTTTTAATGAGTGGTAAGTTAACGCCGCGACAATGAAACGAATATCCAGCTCTTTTATACCACCGAAACGACAACAGAGCCCTAGATTAAACGGAAGTTAAAAGATTTAGCTTTGTCATCAACACGGCCCTATCGGACACAATTAAATTCAAAAAATATTCTTCAGCTGGCGAATATTTATGGGATGCTTCATGTTTCGGCGAGACAACTTATGCTTGATATCAGACACAGTGATTATTCCCTAATGAGAAATCTTCAGATGCCTGCTAGGATTGAGACTGAAAAATAAAGCTAAACCTATAGCCCCTTGGGCCCGCACGAAACCTTTACATCCAGCCCAAGAAAATACTATTCCGTGACCGAGCCAAATTCCGCATGAGCAAAAAAGATAAGAGTAAAGAACAAGGATTCAGCACGCGGGCGATTCACGCGGGTTATAAGCCAACGAGCCACAACGGCGCTCTCAACCCACCGGTCTATCTCAATGCAACCTACACTTTTGATTCAATCGCAGAAGGACAGCAGCGCTTTGCCGGCGAAACAGCCGGGTATGTTTACGCTCGTGTCGGTAACCCGACCCAAACCGTTCTTGAAAAGCGCTTAGCAACGCTCGAAGGAGGCGAAGCAGCCGTCGCGGTTGCATCGGGAATCGGCGCTATTACAGCGCTGCTGTGGACGTTTATCAAATCTGGTGATGAGATCATCGCAGATAAAACACTGTATGGCTGCACGTTTGCTTTTATGGAGCACGGGCTCTCGCGTTTTGGCATCAAAGTAAACTTCGTTGATCTCACAGAAGCTGATGCACTTGCAGCAGCGATGACCTTAAAAACCCGTTTTGTCTTTTTTGAAACGCCCACCAACCCGAATATGCGGATTATTAATATTCAGGAGGTGGTCGAGTTGGCCCATGCCCATGGCGCCAGAGTGATTGTCGATAACACCTATGGCACACCTTATCTTCAACGACCCCTGGAGTGTGGGGCAGATTTCGTGGTGCACTCCATGACTAAATATCTAAGCGGACATGGTGATCTCATTGCCGGCGCCATTATTGGGTCTGCTGATGATATGAAAAGCGTGCGCTCAGTTGGCCTTAAGGACATGACGGGAGCCGTTCTCTCAGCATTTGACTCTTTCCTCATACTTCGTGGCATCAAAACGCTGGAGTTAAGAATGGAGCGTCACTGCGAGAGCGCGCTCACCTTGGCCCGTCAGATTGAAGCCCACCCAAACGTCAAAAAGGTTTTTTACCCCGGCTTGCCATCGCATCCACAACATACGCTCGCCTCTCAGCAAATGAAAGCATTCGGGGGCATGATTGCCCTAGAGCTAAACGGAGGATACGAGTCAGGCGTACGATTTATGGATGCTGTTCAGTTAGCCCAACGCGCAGTGAGTCTCGGTGATGCAGAAACACTGGTTCAGCATCCAGCGAGTATGACCCACAACAACTATACCGATGAAGAACGCCAAGCCCACGGCATCAGTCGGGGTCTCGCTCGAATCTCGGTTGGCCTTGAGAATGTTGAAGATCTTTCGGCTGATATTTTGCGCGCGCTTGACCAGTCATCCGAATAGCAAAAGAATTTACATCTGATCAAAAAACTAGAAATCTGGAAAGTTATTATGGAATTTAGCAGTGACATCGGCGCCGTCCAGAGAAGGATGGCGCAAACCCAAGAAGGTGTGGGGCGTCGCAAAGCGACTTTTGAGGCCCTCAATATCTCTGCCGGACAGCATATTCTTGATTTGGGCTGTGGTGGCGGTCACCTACTAAAAGATCTTGCGCTTTCGGTTGGCGTTAACGGTCACGTTGTGGGTCTAGACCCAAGCGACAAACAAATTGAAGCGGCGCAAGAGTATTGCAAAGGTCTTGATAATGTCTCATTTAATCTTGACTCCGCTGTCAAACTTTCTTTTGAAGACAATGCGTTCGACGCCGTCGCGTCTATTCAGGTGCTTGAATATGTAAAAGACGTCGACAGCGCTCTCGCGGAGATCAGTCGCGTCATTAAACCAGGCGGACGTCTCGCAACCGTATCGGTGCTCTGGGATCACTGGCGATTTCATGGGCCTGATCCAGCGCTCAATGACAGGATGCATGAGGCATTCAAGGCGCACTGCTTTCACCAGATGCTCCCGCTTGAAATGCCCAAAAAGCTTGAGCGCCATGGGTTTATCGGCGCCCAATGCACGCCCATGGGGTTCTTAAATAACAGCTTGCATCATAATTCGTTCGCTTACCTTGCCTCTACGTTGCTCACCCATTTTGCAGAGGGACAAGGGATCTCAAAAGAAGACACGGAGCGATGGCGAAAAGAGTTAGACGAATCTGAAAGAGAGGGTCGGTTCGGTTTTGTCAGCGTCCCCGTGCTAACAACCGCCATCGCAAAATAAGGGTAATCCTCTCAGAATCTTCCGAGTCATAGCTTCGGCTCTGATATAATTTTTCCAATTACAGGGCCTGTA
>JABHUE010000095.1 GCA_018672825.1 Pseudomonadota bacterium
GCAAGTGAGAATCTGAGTGCGTGGGCCTCGCGTTATCAACAGGGCCGAACTCGACCGCTGCCGTTTTTCCCCCGAAGCGCGCTAAAGTTTGTCGAGGGAAATGAGGCTTCACTTAAACCCGCCTACGAGATCTGGCTGGGCGCCGATTATTCAAAATCCCGGGGTGAGGCCGAAGATCCATATTTTGCGCTCGCGTTTCGCGACAATATTGAACACGCTCTTGATGGCGAGTTTGAAAAGCTCGCACCTTTGATCTTTAGACCCATGGTGAACGCAATGACGGTCGTGACGGGATGAGCGCGTCCGCATTACAGCCGTTCGAAGTCCCGTTGAGTGGCGTCAGTTTAGTTGAAGCGGCGGCGGGCACGGGAAAAACCTGGACCATCAGCGCCCTTTATTTGAGACTGGTACTCGAGTCTGATACCGCTGTGCCGAATATTCTAGTGGTCACCTACACCCGAGCCGCGACTGGGGAATTAAAAGAACGTTTGCGGACTGCTTTGACCCAGGCTATTGCCGCGTTCGAAGATGATACGGCCGGTGATGACCCACTGCTCGCACCATTGCTGCTTCGCTACCCGGACCGAAAAAAGAGTTTATTGAAGTTGCGCAGCGCAGTGGCCGAGTTTGATCAAGCCGCTATTTTTACTATCCATTCGTTCTGTGAACGCGTACTGAGTGACAGCGCGTTTCAAAGCGCGATGACCCTTGATAACGAGCTCCTTTTGGATGAGGAATCACTACGTGCCGAAGTGCTCGACGATTTATGGCGAAAGGATATTTATCCTGCTGGACCCATTTGGACCGGCTGGCTCGCCGCACAGAAGAAATTGAAGACGGCGGATGACTTGAGCGCGTTTTTGAAGCCGGTGTTAGCAAAGCCTTATTTGCGATTGGTTCAGAATCCGAAGGCGCTTGACTTAAATCTTGTTGAGCAATCACTGGAAACTGCGTTTAAGCGGGTATCGGATGTTTGGCACGATCATCGAGATGAGGTTTCTGCGATGCTGTTGGACAAGGATGCGGCGTTTAATCGAACCCGATTTCCCCTGAAAAGTATGCCGAGATGGATTTTCTCACTCGATTCCATTTTTAGCCGAAATTTTATCGATTTTAGGAAGGTCCTTGAATTTCGAGGCCTCGAGAAATTGAGTGCTCGTTTTCTGTCCCAACCGGGCGCAACCCGTAAGGGTGAGTCGCCGCCCCGACAAACTTTTTTTGATGAGATGGACCGCTTTATTGAAGTGCTCGGTGACTACCAAAAGAATGCGACTGGTTCCTTTATTGATTGGATTGCGGATTTAAGGTTCCGAGCTGATGAAGAATTGAATCTTCGTAAACGACAGCAAGGGGTTCAGGGATACGACGACCTCCTGTTGAACTTGCACCATGCGTTGCACTCAGTTGGAGGGGAGGCGCTTTGCGAGAAAATAAGGGCAACGTACCAGGTTGCGATGCTTGATGAGTTCCAGGATACCGATCCGGTTCAATACGAAATTTTCAAAGCAATTTATTCGTCCGGTACGCATCCGGTCTTTTTGG
Organism: Pseudomonadota bacterium; assembly: GCA_018672825.1. Lineage (GTDB taxonomy): Bacteria > Pseudomonadota > Gammaproteobacteria > Arenicellales > UBA868 > UBA868. The sequence continues at coordinate 1,543 of JABHUE010000095.1, forward strand.
TGGGTGACCCTAAGCAGGCCATTTACTCTTTTCGTGGCGCGGATATCTTTGCGTACATTCGGGCCAGAAATGATGTCACTAACCGTTTTACATTGCAGACCAATCATCGTGCGGCTCCGGGACTGGTTCGCGCGGTGAATGCGCTTTTCTCGTTTCGGGACCGCCACAGCAGTTTTGTGTTTTCTGATATTCCTTTTGAAGACGCACAGTCTGGCGGCAAAGTGGATGCGCTTCAGGACGGTGAGACCGAAAAACCGCTATTAATCTGGAAATTGAACCGCGAACACCCGACCAAGTATCTATCGAAAAAAGCGGCAAAAGAAAAAGCCGGTCAGGCGGTCGCGAGCGAGATTTTGCGATTGTTGACGGGGGACGTCACTCGTGACGGAAAAAGGATTCAGCAACAGGATATTGCCGTTCTGGTGAGAAGTCACTTTGAGGGTCAGCTGATTCAGCGGGCGTTGCACGATGTTGGAATTCTGTGTGTTCGGCAGGGTCAACAAAATGTTTTTCACACCCATGAAGCGCTTGAAGTTGAGCGGGTAATGCGTGCTATTGCAAATCCTCGGCGTGAGTCGCTCGTTCGTGCAGCACTTCTCACGGATCTTATGGGTCTAGATATTGATGATCTTCTGGCGCTTCAAGCACATGCGTCTAACTGGGATGCCACGCTGTTAAAGTTTCATGACTGGCATCAGCGTTGGCAGAGCAGCAGTTTCATGCGAATGTTTCGGGAATTCTTAACATCCGAAAAAACATTGAATCGGTTAGCTGACCTCGATAACGGCGAGCGCCGGATGACGAATCTTCTACACCTTGCAGAGCTGATTCAATCGGTTGCAACACAGCATGCTGATGTTCCTGCCTTACTTAATTGGTTCTCGTCAGCCCGTCTGGATTCGACCCAGACGCAAGAAGAAAGCCTGCTACGTCTTGAGAGTGACGAGGATCGCGTGCGCGTTGTTACGGTACATGCCAGCAAGGGACTTCAATATCCGGTGGTTTTTTTGCCATTTGCCTGGGATAGCAAAGTCACTGATAGCAAGAAAGGTGTGTTTTTCCATGATGTGGACTCGGAGAATCAACCCTCTGTTGATTTCGGGACGGAAGCGGTTGATGTCCATCAAGAACGTGCAGAAATTGAGCAGCTCGCTGAAAGTATTCGACTGCTTTATGTGTCGCTCACCCGCGCACAAAGCAGGTGTTACCTGGTTTGGGGCGCCGCAACTGGCGCTTCCCAGTCTGCCCTGGCGTGGCTATTACATAGAGAAGCAATAGATAGTGAGCCACAAAGTTTGAAGTCACTTGCCGAGACTTTTGCCAAAGTTTCAGATGAAGAACTTGAACAGACGCTCGAAAAGCTTGCAGTCGAGGCAAAAGGCGCCATTGGGGTGTCGCCGATCCCTGAAACGCAAAGCGGATCTTTTGATCTCCCACCTGACGAGATCTCTGTTGACGCAAGAGTTGCCACGAGGCCTCTCTATCGAAGCTGGCAGCTCAGCAGTTTTAGTTCAATTACAAGCGGGCATGACTCGTCGCTGCCTGACCATGATCGCCGATACCGCAAATCGACAGATAACCTCACAACCGGGTTTTTTACCTTCCCTCGCGGGCCTCGCGCGGGTACCTGCTTGCATCGGATTTTCGAGTTGATTGATTTTTCCGGGTCTACAACCGCTGATTACACTGACACCATCACGCAAGTGCTGGTCGAGTATGGTTTTGATAAAGATTGGACTCCTATTGTTGATCAAATGTTAGACGACGTGCTTTGCTCGCCACTCAACGAAAATGGATTACGCCTCGGAAATGTTGCGCGCAACTCCCGAATCGATGAGATGGCGTTTTGTATTCCGGTGGACGATTTCGATCAAATGGGTTGGAGGCAGGTACTTCAAAGGCATGCGTTACCCGGTGGGCTTACGCCAGAGAAAATGACCGAGGCGTTTAGGTATGCGAACGCGCAGGGATTTTTGCAGGGGTTTATTGACCTTGTTTTTCAGGACAACGATCGGTTTTATTTAGTGGATTACAAGTCGAATTTTTTAGGCGGTGAATATAGTGACTACTTATCTCCCACATTAACAGTCGAAATGCAAAGGTCGGGATACACCATGCAGTATCTGATCTACTCTTTAGCGCTTGATTATTGGCTGCAGAGTCGAAAGCCGGATTATCAATATGAACAACACTTTGGCGGTGTCTTTTATTTGTTTTTGAGGGGAATGAGTCCTGATCATAACGGTGCTGGAATATTTTTTGATCACCCTTCTTCTGCCTTGATAAAAGATTTACAGCATCTTATCGGGCGGAACCCATGAGCAAGGCATACGCGTCATTGAAGCGTGCGCATGGCAACGGCTTTATTTCCGACATCGCCTGGCATTTTGCGAACTACGCTCAAAGACTGGATTCGCAGGGCCCAGAGTCTGTCATCGTGGCCGCAGCGCTTGTGAGTGAAAGTGCTGTCTCGGGAGAGATTCGGCTTGAGCTTGCACATTGGGGTGGCGGTTGTGTTTTTGAAGAGCATCATTCCACCGCCTATCTGCTGCCTGAGATGGAGGCGTGGTACCAAGAGTTAAAAACCTCACCGTTAGTCAGTGATGGTGAATTCCCAGCCCCTTTGGTGCTGACCGAAGATCGGTGTTTGTATCTATATCGATACTATGAACTGGAGCGACGACTCGCTGCGTTAATTACCCTACGGTCTGGGCCGATAATGATTGAGATCGGCAGCGATGAGATCGAGAGGACGCTGGATGTGTTGTTTGGCGATGATCCTTTGGCTGGAGATCAGCGAGACGCCGCCCGGAATGCGTTGGATCATCGTTTCACGGTGATTAGCGGCGGACCGGGCACGGGTAAGACATCTACTGTGATGCGAACGTTGCGAATGCTTTGGCGTCTTACAAATGTTTCGCCGGCGCGGACGCTTGTGTGTGCGCCCACGGGTAAGGCCGCGGCTCGACTTCGTGAGGTGATGGGTCTTGAGCTCAAAGCGGGCGACGACGCAACGGGTTTTTTAGGCGATGCGGTAACAATCCATCGCCTGCTCGGATGGCAACCCGGCGGAAAATTTAAATATGGGCTCAACAGGCCGTTAAATTGTGATCTTTTAATTCTTGATGAAGCGTCAATGGTTGATATTGCATTGATGGTCAGTCTTTTAGAAGCGCTTCCCGAAAAAGCTCGGTTGATTTTGCTGGGCGATCGTGACCAATTATCTTCAGTCGAGGCTGGCGCTGTCCTAGGGGACCTGTGTCGTGCGGCAGATGAAGGCCATCCAATTGGCAGCGTGACAAGTCTGAGACATAACTGGCGATTTGGCGGGCATAGTGAAATCGCGAATCTTGCTGCAGCTGTTCGTGAGGGCCAAACTCAGGCAGCGGTTGAATTCCTGAATGAATCCCACTCGGACGCTGTCGTGTTTGTGGACCCTGGCGGAGAAAAGACGCTAGAGCATTTGGTGAGAGACCACATTGTCCCTATTTATAAAGAACTCTCGCAAAGAGTGATTTCAGGTGCATCATGTTCAGATATATTTTCAATGCTTGATCAGGTCATGGTGATTTGCGCTCGTCGAAATGGTGTGGGTGGGGTCATTGATGTCAATCGTCAGGTCCGCGCGCAACTTAGAACGCTTTCATTAGCAAGCGACTTAGAGTTTTATTTGGGATTGCCGCTGATGGTGACAAAGAATGAGCCGACGCTGGGCTTGTTTAATGGCGATGTTGGTGTTGTGATAGGCGGGGCTAACGTGACGGATCTTAAAGTGGTCTTTCAGCGCGCAAATCAAGAGCATGTTTCAGTGAGCATTAACCGTTTACCGGAATGTCATCCTGCCTATGCGCTCACCGTTCATAAAGCACAGGGGTCTCAGGCCAAACGGGTGATTCTGGTTTTGCCTGAAACTGATTCGAAAGTGCTTTCACGCGAACTGGTTTATACCGGACTCACCCGCGCACGGGAATCCGTCGAAATCTGGAGTAGTTTGAACGTGTTTAGCGCGGCGGTATCAAGAACTGCGGCAAGGCCTACAGGATTAATGGAACGTTTTCGATGTCATTAACACGCTATCGAATTGGTGAGGCGGCAGGGAGCGCTACGGTGACTGATGACATGATGCTGCTCACAGCGGTTTACGGAATTATTGTTGGCATTGTTTTGGTATTTATCGCTCGGCGACTGAAACAGCATTGGATGATTTTCTGGGGCAGTGGTCTTTCGATTTTGAGCGCCGGATACCTTTTTGCCGATCTGGTGGCCTGGATTTAAAAATTTTGATTGACTGGTTAAAATTAAGAAACTAAAGATACTCGCCAGTGCCTGCGGACACCCCCCAAGCCTAATCTCGTGATATCGACGAAAAACAAACGGTATGCCCAATGAATACAACAAACGCGCCTAATTATCTTTTTGAGCCTGCTGATAAGCCGGCGTTGCCGCTTCACGCGGTGCCTGTCATTACGGCAGATGACAGTAGTGTGCAAGGGTACGGTGTACTGGTCGATCGACCTGACGATATCGATATCGAGATTGTGCGTTGGCCGGCGTCCGGATGGCGACCGGTTGATCCTGATAGTGGTGATGAAGGGGGCTGGGTAGAGGGTACTTTTTACGGCGAATGGCAAGGAGACGTCTTATATGGGCGGAACGATGCTGTTGCCGGTCACTATGTATTGGGGTGGTCGACTGATGATCCGGGCGATGCCCGTACTGATCGGACCAATGGTGAGCGACATCAAGTGATTCTTTGGCACCTAAATTACCATCCCGATGGAGGTCAGTTATTTATGCCAAAGGAACAAAAGCCTTTCTTGGTGCCCGTTGCCTTACCCGGAGATGACTTGAAACCGGATCAGGTGATCGCATTTTGGTGTGATGGCTCGAAAGGACTCTATATTCATCCCGGAATTTGGCATGACGGTATTTTCCCGGTGAGTGATCAGCAATCCTTTCTGGATCGGCAAGGACGGGTTCACGCGCGAGTCAGCTGCGATCTTGCGATGGAGTTTGGTGTTTATTTATCCGTACCGCTTCACCCGACGGCTCCTGCAAACGGTTAATTTGAGTTTAAGGATTTTTTCCTTTGCGTGGGTTTATTGATAGATAGATACCGACTCCAATAATGACCACGATACCCCCGACAGCCCAGTCATTGGGGAGATCACCAAAAATCCAGTATCCCAGCACCACCTGCATTATGATTTCTGAGTAGAGGAATGGGGCAAGCAGGGAAGCTTCTGCGTACTCGAACGCTCTGATGAGCAGTAGGTGTCCTATGGCGCCAATGACGCCGAGCGCGGCCATCATCGCGAGGTCAAGAAAACTGGGCATCACCCAGACGATAGGAGCCAGCAGACTCATCAGGATACATCCCCCCACTCCTTGCCATGCAAGTGTCACGACCGGGGGCGTGTTACCGGTAAGGAATCGCGTCGATACGAAATAAAGCGCGAAAAACAAAGCGGCGATCAGCGCCAGTAGACTTTCCCAATAAAATTCCCCAAAGCCAGGCTGTACGACCAAAATAACGCCACCCAGGCCAACCAAAGAGGCGATGATTCGTCCAGCGGGTACTTTTTCATGAAAGAAAAAAGCGGAAAGCAGCACGACGATCACAGCATCAAAAAATATGAGGGCGATGGCGTCTGCTAACGGTATGGTCCGAATGGCCCCAAAAAAACACAGCGTCGCTGCCATTAAAAAAAGTCCTCTGCCAATTTGAAGTGTTAGCCGAGGGACTCTAAAAACACTAGGCCCGTAGCGCCATAAAGCGATGGGTGCCACTATTAAAAGGTGGAAGAAAAATCGACCCCAGACAATTTGTAGTACCGGGTAGCGGTTGCTGAGAAGTTTTGCGATGGCATCCATGAACGGCACGATCATCATCGCGCTGACGAGAAACGCGATACCGACTGAGGGTCTTGAGGAGAAGCGAAAGCGCATTATTAACGGCGGTACGGCGCCAAAATCCTAAAAGGCAAGGGCGGGTATGATACCGCTCCAGAACCACAGATTGTTGAGACTCATCAAAAACGGCCCGTTCGGATTGGGATGTTGTTGTGCACATGAATAATTTTTTTGAAAAACAAAGCGCAATTGCGGCTATCGTGACGACTTATGAGCCGAAGATTGAAACGCTCGAGGACCAATTTCGACGCCTTCAAGGTCAAGTCGAACTTCTGCTTGTTGTTGATAACGGGTCCAGTAACTCATCTGACGTCGCTGAAATCGTCTCTAAATATCCGTTCGCCCAGTTCATTGGGGCACCTGAAAATCAGGGTTTGGGGTGGGCGCATAATGAGGGTATCCGTCGGGTTCTGGCTATGGGTGCCGGTGCTGTTTTGTTGCTTGATCAGGACAGCCTCCCAAGAGATGACATGGTAGCGAATCTTGATCAGGCGCTTAATAACCAGCGTCAGCTTGGCATTCGTGTTGCTGCGGTGGGTGCGCGTTATCTCGGTACCGATGTCGGCCACCCATCCTATTTTGTTCAATTCGGGCGATTGAGATTCGCCAGATGTTACTGCGCGGAACATCAAACCGAGTTGATTCCGGCCGATATGCTGATTTCGTCCGGCACGCTTTTTTCAAGGGAAGCCCTCGAGAGTGTTGGGTTAATGGACGCAGATCTTTTTATTGATCACCTCGATACGGAATGGTTTCTGCGCGCGCAGGCGGCACACTGGAAATCTTTTGGTGTCTGTGCGGCCGTGATGGATCACGGGCTTGGGGAGCGCACGGCTCGATTTTGGCTCGGCCGGTGGCGGTATCTGCCAGTTCACCAGCCGTTTCGTTATTATTATATTTATCGTAACAGCGTGTTGTTGTGGCGTCGCGGTTATCCCAGCCCGCGCTGGAAATTCACTGATATGCTACGTTTGACCAAAATGTTTTTTGTATTTGGTCTGTTTGTGGGTAACCGATTCAAGAATTTTCAGATGATGATCAGAGGTCTTCTTGACGGTTTCCGAGGACGCGCGGGCCCTTTGCGCCCTATTTGAAGTGAGCGTGTGATCTCTTCAGAATAAGGGTTAGATCCTGTCCGGATAAGACAGAGGCCGGTTGTCCGGTCTTAACCAATCAAAGATTCAGAGTGGGGAATTGATGCGAGTATCGTTTCTGGTGCCGGTTTACAACACTGATCCAGCTATTTTGGCGCTGTGTGTCAATAGTGTTCTGAAAGCCGCGAACGATTATCACGAGGTCATTTTGGTCGATGACGCAACCGATCGAGATGATACGAAAGCGTTCTTGCAGCGTTGCAAGGATGCCGATCTTGATAATCTTCAGATTCTTCACAACAGGGAGAACGCTGGGGTTTCGTTCTCACTGAATGCGGCTGCAACATCGGCCAGCGGTGAATTTTTGTCGCCAGTTGATCATGATGATGTTGTTGTTTCTCAAGGCTTTCATCAGATGCTTCGGAGTTTGCGATATCACGCAGCGCCTTGGGCCTATTCAGATGAGATACAGGTTGATGCCAAAGGATTTTTAATTCAGCGCCTATACAAGCCAGATTACAGTCCGCAGTTGCTTCGCTCCCTCATGTATATCAATCATCTTCAAATTTTTTCGAAAACGATTTTTGAAAAACTGGGCGGATACCGCGAAGGGTTCGAGGGGAGTCAGGATTATGATCTTGCGTTACGAATGTGCGAGATCTCGGAGCCTCTCCATGTGGAAGAGATCGCCTACCATTGGCGAATTTTGGAGCAGACTCAATCTCGAGTGGGAGAGCAGCTGGATCTTCATGCGATTGATCATGCGCTGCTCGCAGTCCAGGAACATTTTCACAGGCTGGACAGGGTGGCAGAAGTGAGTCCGGTAATGTTTAAGCGGCATGCCCACTCAGCGCCAGAGCCGATTGGGGTTTACCGGACACGCCTGGTTCCAACTCGGCCTTATTCCGTCTCGATTATTATTCCATGTCGATTGGGCACAACTAAAGTGATAGACGGCGTTCGACTTGTATTGCTCAATCATTGCTTGCAGGCTTTAAAACGGTCAATTGGAAACACTGAAGATGTCAGTCCTAAAGGTTCATCTATCGAGGTTGTTTTGGTTCTCAACCATGATGACAATCTCGACGAGGCGCGTGAGGCTCTGACGCGATATGAGCTCGACGGGGTTGCAATTGCTGACCAACCGGGATTTGATTTTTCAAGAAAGTGTAATCTCGGCGCTCAGGTATCGCAGGGCGAGGTTCTAGTATTTCTGAACGATGACACTGATATTCAAACTATCGGGTGGGTTGATGAGGTAATCTCAATATTGCAGGAAGATGATGTTGCGTGTGTCGGCGGTATGATGCAAAACGTAGATCGATCCGTGCAGTCCTGCGGGGATAATGTGGGTCGAGATTCTGCAGTGCATTACGCGCCACAGCGTAGTGCTGGTGGGATCGGGGATCCTATGCATCGTTATTTGGCCGACCATGAAACAACATCGATTAGCGGCGCTTTCCTGTGTTGTCGAAAGCCCGTGTATTTGGATTTGGATGGATTTTCGGAGGCATTTCCCAATAGTTTTCAAGATGTGGATTTTTGTCTTCGTGCGCGGGCCAAAGGGATGCGCTGTATTACAGCGCCCAGTATTCGGCTATTGCATTTCGAATCGGCAACTCGAGACGCTCAGGTAGATGCTCAGACGCTGAACGCGTTGCGTTCCTATCATGGCCCGAGTCTTGCGGGTAAGGATTGCTATGCGTTTTGGCGCTATCAGCCGATTTATTTTTCAATTTTATCTTATAACGGCCTAAAATTTCGAGCCTACCTTTATGCAAAGAAGATTGTGAATATCGTTCGACGCTTTGAGAAATTGCTGACCCAAAAGCCCCGTTGCTGGCGCGGCGTTCTGAAGAAAAGCGAATATCGAGTGAGCTAAATTTTATTAATTCCCAACAGAATCAACAGGAACAGAACCGTGAGTCGTGATAGCCGATATGATATTTTATTTGAGCCCGTTGCCATTGGGCCTGTAACCGCCCGAAACCGGTTTTATCAGGTACCCCATTGCAATGGTATGGGGCACAACATGCCCAATAGTGTTGCCGCGATGCGGGGCATGAAGGCCGA
>JABHUE010000068.1 GCA_018672825.1 Pseudomonadota bacterium
ACAGAGTTTTGGGGCGTGGCTCGCAAATGGTATTACGTTGGAGTTGGGGGGAGATGCAAACGATTACGTTGGAAAAGGCTTATCCGGTGGAAGGATTATCATCTACCCGCATCCAGACAGTCAGTTTTTACCTGAAAAAAATGTGATTGTTGGTAATGTGGTGTTGTATGGTGCGACTGCAGGAAGTGCTTTTTTTCGAGGGATCGCGGCTGAGCGTTTTGCGATTCGAAATAGCGGCGCACAAGCGGTCGTGGAAGGTGTTGGTGATCATGGTTGTGAATATATGACCGGGGGGCGAGTCGTGGTACTAGGCCCTACCGGCCGGAATTTCGCAGCTGGGATGTCGGGCGGAATTGCCTACGTTTTGGCCGATGACCGTGATCGGTTTGCTGTTAACTGTAATAAGGACATGGTCGATCTTGATGACATCGAAAACGATCAAGAGGCAGCGGAGTTATTAAGTCTTCTCGAGGAACATCACAGGTTAACGGGCTCAACAGTCGCGGAAGATTTGATTAAAGATTGGAAAAGCGCTTTGACAAGATTTATTAAAGTCATGCCTCGAGATTACAAAAGAGTACTCGCGGAGGGTGGACACGATGCTGCCGTTACCGGTCCGCGAGACTCGTGTGAGGAGTTAACAATCCAGCACGGCACAGCCTGAGAGCCGTCAGAGGACTATTGTCTTATGGGTAAAGTTACCGGATTTAAAGAATTTCCTAGAATCATTGTCCCTTACAGGGGCGAGGAAGACCGTATTAATGACTTTAATGAGATTTTTTCTAAAGGCAATATCGATCAATTAAAGTTACAAGGGGCTCGCTGCATGGACTGTGGCGTGCCGTTCTGTCAGTCAGATGATGGATGCCCCGTTGATAATCTTATTCCGGAGTGGAACGATCTAATTTATCGAGGCGAATGGCGAGCTGCGCTGGAACGCCTTCAAGCGACAAATAATTTTCCTGAATTTACCGGACGTGTCTGCCCAGCACCCTGTGAGGGCGCCTGCGTACTCGGAATAACCGAACCTGCTGTTACCATTAAAAATATCGAGCAAGCCATTGTGGATCGTGGATTCGATGAGGGATGGGTGACCGCTCGGCCACCGAGCAAACGCTCTGGACTGAAAGTAGCGGTGGTGGGCTCGGGCCCTTCAGGCCTTGCGGCGGCAGATCAGTTGAACAAATTGGGCCATTCAGTGACGGTTTACGAGCGCGCTGATCAGATTGGAGGATTATTGATCTATGGCATTCCCAATATGAAGCTGGAGAAAAAGTTAGTGGATAGACGCGTGAACTTATTACGGGCAGAGGGCGTCGAGTTCAGAGTCAACACGAGCGTGGGGAGTCCGGTCGAAATCTCTGCGAGTCATTCAAACGCGATCATGACTGATACCGGCCAGTCCGTGAGACATATTTCGACAGAAGATTTGCACAGAGCGGTTGATGCGGTTGTGTTAGCAATAGGGGCGACCGTGCCACGTGACTTGTCGATTCCGGGTCGCGAGGCTTCTGGAATTTATTTTGCGATGGATTATTTGACCCGCAGCACGAAAAGTCTCATTGACGAGCGCGTAACGTCTATTAATGCAGCGGGTAAGCGAGTGATTGTGATTGGCGGTGGTGATACTGGCGCTGACTGCATCGGAACGGCTCTGCGTCAGGGTTGCGAGAGTGTGGTTAACTTTGAGCTGTTGAATTGCCCTCCAGATGGTCGAGCAGAAAATAACCCATGGCCAAAATGGCCCTTAATTTTACGAAGTGATTACGCGCACTCGGAGGCGAAGCACAAGTTTGGTAAAGACCCCAGAAGCTATAACCTGCTCTCAAAATCATTCCTGAAGAATGAATCTGGGCAGTTGATTGGCGTGCGGACGATCGAAGTCGATTGGCATCAACCCTCAAAAGATGCGCCGTTTAGCGAAATTGAGGGATCCGAGCAAGATTGGAAATGTGATCTGGTGTTTTTATCGATGGGTTTCATGGGGCCTGAGTCGACGTTACCGGATCAGCTCGACCTCGCTCGTGATCAACGTTCAAATATTGTGGCAGCCGCGCCCGACTATCGATGCGGTGAGGGATCCGTTTTTGCAGCTGGAGATTGCCGGCGAGGGCAGTCTCTGGTGGTCTGGGCCATACAGGAGGGCCGCGCTGTCGCTCAAAGTGTCGATGATTTTTTAAAGGGGTTAACCCATGCCAAGGCAGTCGCCTAGAAAGAGTTGGAGATGAGCCAGACATCAATTCCACCTGAACAACGTTTAATTGTTGCGCTGGATGTCCCGTCTGCCACTGAGGCGCGTGCGCTGGTCACTGAAATTGGTGACGCCGTTAATTTTTATAAAGTGGGTCTCGAACTGTTCACGGGTGCCGATGGGTTTGGAATTGTGGATTGGCTAACCGGTCAAAAAAAGAATGTCTTTGTCGACCTCAAATTTTTTGATGTGCCGGCGACCGTGGGTCGTGCAGTGAGTCAATTGCAGGGCAGGGGAATTACCTTTGCTACGGTTCATGGCAATGACGCCATGATGAAAGCGGCTGCAGATGCCGCCGATGGAGTGGGTATCCTTGCAGTCACGGTGCTTACCAGTCTTGATAAAGCCGATATGCTCGATTTGGGCTTTGATTGCGATATTCCTGAACTCGTTTGTTCTCGAGCCAGACGTGCGATTGCCTCCGGTTGTGCTGGAGTGGTGGCATCCGGCCAAGAGGCGCAGATGCTGAGAAAGACATTAGGTCAAAACGGCGTTATCGTCACTCCCGGTATCCGATCTGGGGCTCACGACGATGATCAGAAGCGAGCGGTCACGCCTCGCCGAGCACTGATTGACGGGTCCGATTATCTTGTCGTGGGCCGACCCATTCGGGATGCTCAAAGCCCTCGTGACGCGGCAGTTCAAATTCAAAGTGAAATTCAATCGACTTTGACGGAATTATGATGACAGGATCGCCGAGAAACGATCGCCTTATTCGCGCACTCAAGCGGGAACCTGTCGATTGCACACCGGTTTGGATCATGCGTCAGGCCGGGCGTTACCTCCCCGAGTACCGAGCTTCCCGAGAGCGGGCGGGGGATTTTTTAACGCTGTGTAAAACGCCCGAACTGGCTTGTGAAGTCACGATGCAGCCGCTCGCGCGCTTTGACCTAGATGCGGCAATACTTTTTTCAGATATTCTCACAATCCCGGACGCCATGGGTTTAGGGCTTAGCCTGCATGAGGGCGAAGGCCCTAGATTCGCACGCCCGATAAACTCAAAAGCCGATGTTGATTCGCTTGGGGTTCCGGATCCGGAAGACGATCTCGGTTACGTCCTGGAGGCGGTTCGAGTGATTCGACATGAACTCGCAAATCGTGTGCCGTTGATCGGTTTTTCAGGAAGTCCCTGGACGCTTGCGACTTATATGGTTGAAGGCAGGAGTTCACGGGATTTTGCAAAAATTAAAAATATGATTTATTGCGAGGCTCCAACTGCTCAAAAATTATTGAGTTTATTAAGCCAGTCTGTTGGGCTTTACCTCAAAGCGCAAGCACGAGCAGGGGCACAAGTGCTTATGGTTTTTGATACCTGGGGCGGCGTCCTAGGTCATGCAGAGTACCGAGAGTTTTCTCTTGATCCGATGGCTCAGGTGCTATCGGAACTGCAGTCGGATCCGATTGCCTCCAAGGTGCCGATAATTGTCTTTACAAAAGGAGGCGGGCAATGGCTCCCTCAAATCGCTTCAATGGGTTGTGATGCGATCGGTTGCGATTGGACGACATCACTGGCGCAAGCCCGGCTAGCGGTAAAAGATCAGGTTGCGCTCCAGGGTAATCTCGATCCTGCAATACTGTACGCATCGCCAGAGCGAATTCGTTCGGCTGTCGCTGAGGTGTTAGCCGACTTCGGCTCTGGTCCCGGACACGTATTTAATCTCGGCCACGGCGTAACGCCAGGGGTAAACCCCGACCATATGAAGGTCCTGGTGGATGCGGTGCACGAGTTGAGTGTTAGATCGCTCTGATTTTTTCGGGAGATATTTAATCTGGGACGGGTACCGTATAGTTCAGTGCCATTCGGCCGCCGTCTGCATAAATACACTGCCCCGTAATGTAAGACGAATCCTCACTGGCAAGGAAAAGCGCGATCTTGGCAATTTCGTCCACTTCGCCACAACGCCCCATTGGTGTCCTCGAGAGTATCGCGTTGCGCTTTTCATCATCCGACATCACCTGTTGAAGCATTTCGGTCAAAATACTGCCCGGTCCGATTCCGTTTACGCGGATACCCTTGTCGGCAAGTCCCATCGCCATGACGCGGGTGAGTTGGTCTAATCCTCCTTTGGACACGTTGTAGGGCAGGATCGTCGGGATTGTCATTACGCCATTAACAGATGACATATTAATAATGCTCCCGCTTCCCGCTTTCGCCATATGACGTCCAACAGCCTGACTCATCAAGAATGCTCCCTTCAGATTTACGCTGAGGACAATGTCAAAATCTTCCTCGCTGATCTCCAAAACATCGCCGGTGCGAAGAATGCCCGCATTATTCACGCAAATATCAATTTGCCCGTTTTCGGCAATTATTTGCTCGACTGTTGTGTTTATTTCCTGCTTACTGGCAACATCGATGCGGAAGAAAGTGGCGCCAGGCACGCCATCGGCCGCAGTTCGACCAATCTCTTCATTGATATCGAGCATCATGACCTTGGCACCTTCCGCTGAGAACCGCTCGGCAATTCCCAATCCAATGCCTTGAGCGGCTCCTGTAATCACGGCAACCTTATCTTTTAATCGCACTATTTTCTTCCTCTGATTTCGTCAAAGCCTATAGCCGCATTTTACTGGAGCGGGAGATGAACGTGTCACCTGAATAAAAACTCGGATGGCCTTGGTTTTATTAGTGTCGAGGTCTATCATCACTACTTCGGAAACGTAGTCGTTTGACCGGTTGTTGCACTTAGCGCGGTAGACGCAAGACGCACCGAGAAATCGTTTGTCGACATTATTGATTGTTTGATAACAGCCTAAATATTTAAGTGACTTAATTAGCCATATGAGACTGAGTGATCTTGCAAAACGGATAGGTGCTCGTTGTCATGGCGATCCTGATCTTGACGTTATCTCCCTTGGAACGCTTGAGGAAGCAGGCCCTGATCAAATCACCTTTCTCGGGGTCTCAACATCCCGCGAAATGCTGGCGAGTTGCAAGGCAGGAGCGGTCATATTAAGGGAAGAAGATCTCGACGGTTGGCAGGGATCAGCGCTTGTCAGTAAAAATCCAAACTCGGCTTATGCGCTCACTGCGCGGGCGCTAGACACAACGCCTATGCCACCGCCCGGTATTCACCAAAGCGCGGTTATCGCGGATAGTGTGAAGGTAGGCGTAGATGTATCAATTGGACCCAATTGTGTAATTGAGGAGAATGCTGAGCTTGGGGACCGGGTGATTATTGAACCCGGATCGGTCATCGGTGCTAATGTTGTAATCGGTTCAGAAACTCGCCTTTTTGCCAACGTGACGATCATGCACGGCGTCAAGATTGGCCAGCAGTGTTTTATCAAAAGCGGGGCAGTTCTTGGTAGTCACGGGTTTGGCAATACAAACGAAGACGGTCAATGGGTTCGTATTCCTCAGTTAGGTGGGCTAACGGTTGGTAATCGAGTCCAGATCGGCGCGGTAACGACTATCGACAGGGGTGCTATCGGTGACACCGTGATTGCTGACGGCGTGGTGATCGATAATCTGGTGCAAATTGGCCATAACTGCCAGATAGGGGAAGACACCGCAATCGTTTCCTGCGTTGGTGTTGCGGGCAGTGTGGTTATCGGTAAGCGCTGTATTTTGGCCGGTGCGGTTGGCGTGGCGGATCACGTCACCATTTGTGATGATGTGCACCTCACGGGTATGGCGATGGTCACAGGTTCAATCAACAAACCTGGGATGTATTCCTCAGGTACGGGTTTATTGCCGACTGGTGATTGGCGAAAAGCAGCAGTCCGATTTCGTCAGTTGGATGAACTCGCAAAACGCGTAAAAGTACTAGAAGCCGAACGGGACAAATAGTTAGATTGCGCGAGAGACCGCGAAATATAATTTAGGCTAAATTTTTAACGAACTTGTTAGTCAGATTCCGAGGTAAGGACGTTATTTTAAGTGTCATAATCTTGAGATAAAGGCATCTTAAAGTGCCCCATCGTAATTCGATGATCCAACTGATCAAAAAATAAAAGAGAATATTTATGGAGTGGTTTGCAGATATTCCAGTCGCGTTGTGGGTAGCTGGAGTCCTCGCGCTCTACATGGCATGGGCGATCGGCGCGAACGATGTCGCTAATGCGATGGGAACCAGTGTCGGTTCGGGCGCGCTAACTGTTTGGGGCGCGATTTTCGTCGCCGCAATCCTCGAGTTTGCAGGCGCATTTCTGGCAGGTGGGCATGTGACAGACACCGTGCGAAAAGGCATGCTCGATTTGAGTATGGTGGGTCGCGACCAACTCATTTATGGCATGTTGGGGTCGCTGGCGGCAGCAGGCACATTGCTGGTGGTGGCAACTCGCTTTGGTCTCCCGATATCAACAACTCACTCAATCGTTGGCGCAATTGTGGGTTTTGGCGCGGTCGCGATCGGACTGGATGCGGTCAAGTGGGGAAAGATTGCCCAAATTGTTTTGTCGTGGGTTACCTCCCCAGTGTTAGCGGGCGTTATTGCTTTTTTTATTTTCCAGATTACGCGCTATAAGGTTCTTGATAAGCCGGATCCCGTGGCACAGATTCGAAAACTGGGTCCTGTCTTTTTCTTTTTTGTGTTTTTCATTATTGGATTAGTGACGCTGTTCAAGGGACTTAAACCACTGAAGCTTGATCTTAATTTGACGCAGTCTTTGATTGGATCTGTGGGGCTCGGATTGATTGGCGCGGGTCTTGGGGTGTTTCTTATCCGTCGGGTTAACCTAGGTGATAATGACCCAAAGCAACGCTTCAGCCGGGTAGAGCGAATTTTTGTGGTTCTTCAAATCCTGACGGCATGCGCCATTGCATTCGCGCATGGCTCAAATGACGTGGCTAACTCAATTGGACCTCTGGCCGCAATCTCACATGCGGTTCAAGGCATGGATCTTGGCAGCAAAGCGCCTGTTGAGCCGTGGATGTTGGCGATCGGCGGTATCGGCATAGTTGTGGGTCTTGCGACTTGGGGTTATCGGGTCATGGAGACAATTGGCAAGAAAATTACCGAATTGACGCCCAGTCGCGGTTTTGCGGCAGAGCTTGCCGCTGCAACGACTATAGTGGTGGCATCTCGAATGGGAATTCCAATCTCCACTACGCATACACTTGTGGGAGCGGTGCTGGGAGTAGGTCTTGCACGTGGGATAGGCGCGCTTGATCTTAGGGTAGTTGGAAAGATCATTGCGTCATGGGTGGCAACATTGCCTCTCGCAGCGGGACTATCGATTTTCTTCTTTTATTTCTTTAAGGGCCTATTGGCACCTTAGGAGGCTATTGTGGCTTGGATAGACAAACTGGTGAGTCGATCACCCATTAAACCCATGCAGCAACATATGAATGTTGCGGTGTTGTGCGCCCGAGAGATTTTGCCTCTGCTTGACGCGATGGCAGCCGGCGACCTCGATGCGATTCGGGATCGCCGGGCAGAGATCGATCGACTCGAGCATGAGGCCGATGAGATTAAACATGAGATTCGCTCACATACGCCGAAGCGTTTCATGATGGCGCTAGATCGGCGTACAATTCTTGAGATCCTTGATTACCAGGATTCTATTGCGGACATTACTCAGGATATTGCAGAACTTGCAGATCAGCGGAACATGCATCTGCCAGAAGTGATGAAAGAACCGGTTATGTCGCTCGCCAAAAGTGTGGTGACCGCATGCGAACAGGGTCAAAGAATCATTGATGAACTCGACGAACTTGTTGAGACTGGGTTCGGAGACGCAGAGGTGCGTCGAGTTGATGAGATGATTCTAGAGTTGGGGCGATTAGAAACCGAGACTGATCGCCAGCTAGATATGGCGGCCAGAAAATTATTTGAAATCGAAGACGATCTTGGTGTGGCAACGATTTTCTGGCATCAGGTACTGCGCCAGATTGCAACGCTTGCCGATTTATCAGAGAGAGTGGGGAACCGTCTGAGATTGTTAATGGCAAATTAGCGATTACGCTCTGAGGAGCTTGGATGTTGGGTCGTTTTTAAAAGCCAGGCCATCAAAAAAGTCCCGAGGATGGCGCCGATGATTTGGGCTCCAATAAATGCTGGGGCGCTCAGGGGTGCAATGCCACTAAAGGAGTCGGTGAGACTTCGCGCAATGGTCACCGCAGGATTAGCAAAAGACGTGGAGGCGGCAAACCAGTAAGCTGCAGTAATAAATAGTGCAACGGCAGTCGGAACGGCTTCGGGTCGCCACCGCAGGGTGCCTATAATCGTCATGACGAGGCCGAAAGTAGCGATACCCTCCGAGAGCCATTGACCACCACCTGATCGTATTTGTGCTGAAACTTGAATGGGGGATTCGTTGAACATCAGGTGGGCAATAACTGTCCCGAAGATGCCCCCAGCTACCTGAGCCGCGATATAAACCAGTGAATGAGGCCCCGAGATCTTCCGTTGGATGAAAAAAGAAATTGTGACTGCCGGATTCAAGTGGGCGCCGGATATTGGGCCAAGCATTGTGATCAGTACAAAAAGAATAGCACCCGTTGGAATTGTGTTTCCCAGTAAAGCAAGAGCTACGTTCCCGCCTGAAAGGTTTTCGGCCATGATCCCGGATCCGACGACTGTTGTTACGAGCAGACAGGTGCCAAGTCCCTCTGAAACGGCCCGACGATCGAGCGAGAATTGAATTGTCATAATCGTTGTTAGGGGGTCACAGATTAAAATCGGCAAAACGTTAATATCATCATGTCGTTCGCCAGAACGGATCGATTTATTTTAACGATCTTTAAAGGTTGCGTACCATTTTCGAATTTAAAAAAGTATTTTTATATGACTAAGACTCAATTGTTCGAAAAATACTCTGGAGAGAAACAGCAGAATCGCAGGCTATGATCTTCCTATCTATCAGGTAGATTAAAGAGGCAAAAATTGAGCGACTGGCGGCCCCAATGAGGCGGGAATCAATCTGGGGATAAAGGGGTTTAACCATTTCTGAAATCGACAGTGGTTTTAATTCAAGCAGGGCGACGATATCTTTTATTCGCTGAAGTCGATGCGCGATTAACGATCTAACAAATATTTTTGGATCGGCAATGGGAGGGCCGTGGGTTGGCCAGTAGCAGTGATCGGAGCGAATCAGCAGTTTCTCCAGACTGTTAATGTAATCTGACATATTCCCATACGGTGGAATCACAACACTGGTGGACCAACCCATGACGTGGTCACCCGTAAATAAATCACCCGTCTTTGGGAGTGCAAAACACATATGGTTGCTCGTGTGGCCTGGCGTGTGAACGCATTCGATTTCCGCTATGCCTGCACTGATTGTTTCACCATCTTTAACTTTCACATCAGGCCTAAAACTGACGTCTACTCCTTCTTCACCAGAGTCGCCATTAATGCTCTGATGAGTTCCGTGCGGGCCGAATCCATAGGTGGGCGCATCGGTGAGTTTTTGTAGTAAGCGTGCGCCTGGAGAGTGGTCCATGTGACAGTGGGTGACAAGAATCCGGGTAATCGTTTCCCCCTGGAGACTTTCGACAAGCATATTGATATGAGTTGAATCTTCAGGGCCCGGATCAATTACAGCAACATCGCCTTCGCCAATCACGTACGTTCCTGTCCCGTGGAACGTAAATGCACTCGGATTGCGTGCAGTCAATCTTCTAATGCCGGGGCCAACTTCCTCAAGAATGCCGTACTTAAAATCGTGATGAGTCAGAAAAGAAGGATGTTCCATTATCTGACTGACGGATGTAACAACCAGAGTTGTGCGTTCGTATCAAATTCCTCAAGAGGCGAAAACCTCTCTTTATAGGACATCTTGCTACAGTCTGAAATCCAATAACCAAGATACAGATAATCATGGCCGGCCGACAAGGCAAGGTCAATCTGCCGAAGAATAGCGAGTGTGCCAAGACTCCGGTGATCTTCGGTAGGCTCGAAGAATGTATACACTGCCGATAGGCCGTCGACGACACGATCGAGCACCGACACCGCAAGCAGTCGATCTCCATCGCGAAGTTCCATCATAAAAGAGTCGATTTCGGAACAGGTCATAAACTGTTGATATTTAACCGGATCGGAGTCATCCATGCCGTCCCCTCGGTGGCGGGCGGATTGATAGGCGCGATAGAGTGAGAAATGCTCCTCTTTGAACTGGAGTGGGGCGAGTAGCAGAGAAATATTATCGTTTCTTTTGATGATTCGTCGAAACGATCGACGCAACTTAAAATCTTTTACTCGAATTCGAACTGATCGGCAGCGTGAGCATGACGGACAATGAGGGCGATAATAAAGATTGCCGTTACGCCTGAAACCATTATGGATCAGAGTGTCATAAAGATGATTCGTAACCTGGAACTTGGGATCAATAAGAAGATTGGTAGCCGTTTCTCTCGGAATGTACGGGCATCGATGGTTAGTCGACTGGTAGAGGTCGGGTTCGGAACGAACTTTGGTCATAGCAGTTCTGAACCTGCTTTTGAGTGCGTCCAGTGATGTGGTGCCACAGGCACCAGGATTGCTTTTTCAAGCATTTTTGAAAATTGGTTGCGAGGAATGCACTTTGCTCCGAGTGAGTCGAGATGCGATGAGCGTACTTGGCAATCAATAAAATGATATCCCCGGTTTGTGAGCAGCGTCGAGAGCCCCACTAACGCTGTTTTAGAGGAATCGGTCACGCGAGCAAACATACTTTCGCCGAAAAATGCTTTGCCAATAGAGATTCCGTACAAGCCGCCCACCAACTCACCGTTTTGCCAGGTTTCCACGCTGTGGGCGTGACCCCAGCTGTGAAGGGCGGTATACGCATCGCGCATTTCTTTTGTAATCCAGGTTCCTTTTTGCTGCTCTCGATCCTTGGCACATTCTTTGACCACATCGACGAATGCTTGATCAGTTGTTATCCTGAAACCACGATTTCTGATATTTTTTTTCAAGCTCCGGCTGATTCGGATTTTGGAAGGCAATAGAACTGCCCGCGGGTCTGGAGACCACCATAATATCGGTTGATTACCGCTAAACCACGGAAAGATGCCTTTTCGATAAGCGCTCAGGATCCGATCAGGACAAAGATCGCCTCCAATTGCCAGCAGGCCCTCTGGCGAGGCAGCGTCAAGCGGCGGGAAGTCATAGTCAATTGGCGAGTGAGACATCGTCTCTTCATTTTAGCATTGGCAATTGGCCTATTCGGTCTGTTTGAATGGAGAGTGAGACTCCAGCATTTGAGTATATTCCACGAGATGATCCTGCTCGTTCAAGGTGAACTGCTTTACAGCCTCATGAAAGCCTGGGTTCGCCAACCAGTGCGCAGACAACGTCTTTTGTGGTGTAAGGCCACGGCTCAGTTTGTGTTCGCCCTGAGCGCCCGCTTCAAATCTGAGCAGTTGATGTTCAATGCAATATTCAATTGGGGTGTAATAACAGACTTCAAAATGTAGATCGGTCACATGCTCTAACGCTCCCCAGTATCGACCATACAATGTATTTTTGCCCCGGAGAAAAAATCCACACGCGAGGTCTTTATTATCTTTCGATGCCACGAGCATTTGGACCGAGTTTGGTAACGCTTGAATCAGATTTTCAAAGAAAAACGACGTCAGATAGGCATAGGAGCCATGTTCCCTAATGGTATTTTGATAACACGCGTACAGCAGATTTTTATGCTGAGTCGTAATGTCTGGCCCGTCGACCCAGGTCAGTTGAATACCTTGATCCTTAACGCGCCTTCTTTCACGAATAATATTTTTTCGTTTTTTAGATGAAAGTGCGCCGAGGAAGTCATCAAAATTCTGATACCCGGGGTTATGCCAATGAAACTGTCGACCTTCTCGGGCGACAAAATTATTCGAAGTCAGAGCGTCGAGGTCTTTGGTGTTGCAAAAGATACAGTGTACAGACGAGACTTTGAGTTTTTCAGCAATTGTGGGAAGCGCGCCTGCAATGTGCGAGCGAATTGCCGCACTA
>JABHUE010000034.1 GCA_018672825.1 Pseudomonadota bacterium
AGCGAACTTGATCTCCGACATATCGCCAGTTTATTTCATTTTTCTAGAAACAGGATAGGGATATCGCGATTGATCTCATGTCGATGCTGACCGTTCTTGTCAATTAAAACAACCATGAGTGACTGGGCATTACGAAAGTGACCAAAATAAACGAATGTGATGAAATCAATGACGGCAATATTCGCGCACGCTAACTGATATTCCGCAATAAATGAGCCGTGCGCTTCACTCTCATGATCTTCATGGTCGGCGTGGCCTTCATCTCCATTTTCGCTTGCAACTTCAGAGCTGGCTTGGATAACCTTACAACTTGCGCTTTCTGGGAGTTGGATGACGAACATCGGATCGGAAAGCTGCTTAAGCGCTTCTCTTACGGCAGCTTTTTCTTCAGCTGTTCGAGCTTCATGCTCGAAACCGATGATATCTGCACCGGGCGACTCTAAAGTCATCGAAAGTAGGTTTTGGTCAATTGCCATGCTGACCTGACCCTGGCCATGAACGTGAGTGGACTGTGCCGTCGCTGACGCTCCCAAACTGCAGGTCATGAGGATAAGGATTAAAATAACGTTTCTTTTGGTCATTGTTTCTGCCGAATAAACCGAGATTAAGAAGAGCTCAGATGGGTTACAAATGAAATGTTATAATATTACAAAACCAAATTCCACTTCTTTACGCATCATGATCGTGGGAGGCGGTGGTCAACCCGCTGACCGTATGGCATCAGGCCTGATTTGAAATTCGGGACGTTGTCCAAATCTTGAAATCAAAATCTCAATCTCTCCTTCATTTTGGGTTTCGCAGGCTGGCCTATCGAGCAAGTTCAGGACACGAGGGTCCGGATCTATGAAAATTAGAGCGGTTGGTTGGGTCGGAATGTTGTTGTGCCTATTTTTCGTCGCAAGACCCGCATTTGCGCTGGAAATCATAGACTGGGAGCAACTGGTACCCCCTCTTGATGAGTTGCAAAATCCATATCTTCGTCTGTCTGATGCCCATCAACAAAGTCTTTATGATCTGTGGTTAGCTCGAGAGACGGAAGCAGCGGGTTACGGAGATGAGGATCTGGAATCGCTTCGGGATGCCGCTGTTGCACATTTAGCGGAAGGCGGATTGGACGCAGATCAAGTACTGGAGGAGCTTGATAATTTTGTCGCTGCTGCAAATGCGAATAATTCAAAACTCGTTGAAGCATTCAATAACAAAAACGTCAAAATTGCCGGTTATGTCTTGCCGACAGAGTTTTCTGGGGATCTTGTTATCGAGTTCTTGCTAGTGCCCTACGTGGGAGCCTGTATTCATACGCCACCTCCACCTGCGAATCAGATGGTCCACGTCGAGGTTGAGGAAGGCTTTATTACCGAGGGTATGTTTGCTCCGGTTTGGGTGATGGGAAAAATAACAACAGAGCTATCGACTCAGTCCATTTATCTTGTGGACGGATCTGCTGATGTGGAAGCGGGATACCAAATTAAAGCGAGCGATATTGAGTCGTATGAATAGGTTCGCTGCTTATTGATTATCGACTGGCTCGGATTGATTCTGGGTCATTAATCGATCAACTTCCATCCACTGCTGGACGTATTCGGGAAGCACCATTGAAGCACCGTCATAATTCATAGCGTCGAGCAACTGTTGCGAGCTTATGGATTGGCCGCGGGACCTAAATAACCCCCTTGTGGTTGCCCGGGCTGCCCGGTGGGCTCCCGAGAAAAGGTCGTGACTAAAGAACAGCCATTTTTCATCCCATCCAATGATTTGACTTCTGAGCTTAATCTTCTCAAACAGATGAAGAGGTCTTTCAAAGCGGACCATGACGCCGCCCGCCACGGGAAACCATCTATTTTTCGTAACGATACGGATCAGTCCGCACTGAGTCATCAAGTCAAATCGCCCGAGATCCATTAGGGTCAGATAACGTCCGTTGTTCAAGTGCGCGTTGGTATCAAGGTCATTAGGCCAAATACGCATGGTGATTTCGGACGCGCGTATACCGGGAGAGCGATGTGTTTTGATCGCCCTACTTAATACTCGACCCGCGCGTAAAAATGGATACATGATGCTATTTCGCAGGAACAATCTGCGGACTGTTGTTAAAACGCATCGTCCGAAAAATTCATCAGGGTTGAGCCACCAGCCATGATTGACGAGAGCAGTGCGCCTGTCTGTGGCAGCACTCGCTCCATAAAAAATTGCGCGGTTTTAATTTTTGCTTCGTAAAATTCAGGTTCGCTTGAGTCTTTTTGGCGCATTGCCGTTTGGGCCATGCGAGCCCACAGAAATGCCAACGCAACAAGGGCAAACAGCTTGAGATACTCACTGGAAGCGGCGGCGGCCTCATTGGGATCTTTTAGGCCCGCTTTTGCAATTTGTCCCGTTGCCACTTGAAGTCTGCCGAACGCTTTTGCCAGTGGCAGGACAAAGGGTTGTAGCTCGGGGTCCGCGGTATGCGCACCGATCCAGTCTTGTATCGGATGAAAGAATCGTCGAAGATATCGACCCATGTGGGCAGGCATTTTTCGACCGACGAGATCCAACGCCTGAATCCCATTAGCGCCTTCGTAGATCATTGCAATCCGGGCATCTCGGGCATATTGCTCAACGCCATTTTCGCGGATATAGCCGTGTCCACCGTAAATCTGAATGGCCATTTGAGCATTGTCGTGTCCCGCCTCAGATAGGTATGATTTCACAATAGGGGTTAATAGCTGAACGATATCGTCCGCCTGTTTTTTGGCTTCGGCGTCGTCGCTATGATCGCGAATATCAATGTTGCGACCAATCCAAACCGCAAGCGCCCGAGCCCCTTCTGTGAACGCGCGCATTGTCAGTAACGTGCGCCGGATATCGGGATGAACGAGTAGCGAATCTGCCGGGGAGTCAGGCGTCTTTGCGCCAGTGAGTGCCCGACCTTGTTGACGATCGCGGGCGTAGGTGGCGGCCGCTTGATAAGCGCTCTCACCAATACCTAAGCCCTGAATACCTACGCCAAGTCTCGCATCATTCATCATGGTAAACATGGCCCGCATCCCTTTGTGGGGTTCTCCGATTAACCATCCTGTTGCGCCGTCGAGATTCATTTCACAGGTTGCCGATGCTTTGATGCCCATTTTGTTTTCAATTCGGGCGCAAAAAATCGGGTTGCGGGTGCTTGGATTGCCCTCAGTATCCGGTAAAAATTTAGGGACCAGGAAAAGACTGATTCCTTTTATGCCTTTGGGCGCATCAGGCAAGCGACCCAGAACCAGATGGATAATATTCTGGGTGAGGTCATGCTCTCCTGCTGTGATAAAAATCTTTGTGCCGCTGAGTGTGTATGTGCCGTCGCTTTGAAGCGTTGCTTTTGTTTTGATCAGTCCTAGGTCTGTTCCACATTGCGGCTCGGTCAGGCACATCGTGCCTGACCATTCGCCGCTGACCATTTTAGGTAAAAACTGATTCTTTAAATCATCATTGGCAAATGTGTTAACGGCCCGATAGGCGCCACGGGTAAGACCCACGTAAGTGGCAAACGACACATTTGCCGAGCAAGCCATTTCTTCCATGAGCACATTGATTGCCGCGGGTATACCTTGTCCACCGTACTTGGGATCACACGGCAAACCGACCCAGCCACCCTCGGCGTATTGCCTGTAGGCATCAATGAAGCCTTGCGGTGTTGTGACATGACCATTATCAAATTGACAACCCTCGAGATCACCACTGGTATTCAGCGGAAACAGTTCGTTTTCAGCGAGTCGGGCCGCTTCTTCAAGAATTGGATTGATGAGGTCCTCGGTCGCGTCCTCAAAACTGGGCAGCGCCGAGATTTCAGTGGGATCAAAAAGTTCGTTGTATACAAACTTCATATCTCGAAGGGGTACAGAGTAACTGGGCATAAATATGTCTCGCTAATTTAGTTGCGCAATGGTTTTCCGGTTTCAAGCATATGTTCGATTCGATCGAGAGTCTGGGGCGTGCGAAGCAGGCTCACAATTGCACTGCGCTCGAGATTCAGTAGCTTGTCTTCAGTTATGGGATCTGTCGGATCCGTTTTTCCTCCCGCAAGAACGTAGGCAAGCTTTTTACCTACCGTGACATCGTGCTGCGTTGCCTTCCCTGCTTTATGAAAATCTTCGAGCACCATGTTCATGGCTGTTTCACCGGAAGGGCCAGGTAACCGAAGTTCTTGAGGTTCAGGCGGAGAGTAATCTTCTGCCAGTGCCAAGGCTCTTGTCTTGGCCTCCATCAGAAGGCGATCCCGATTCATCACGATGCCGTCACTCGGTCGCAAGAACATCAAGGCGCGACTTTCTTCAGCTGATTTTGCAACAGTGGCGGTGGCTACGGTCTCGAAAACTTTAGTGACAGCGGGCATCGGCCCTTTGGCGTGTTTGGGATTATTGCTCCATCTCAGCAGCATCTCCTTGCAACCTCCCCAGGCAGGCACAAGGCCGACGCCAACCTCAACTAGGCCCATATAGGTTTCAGCGTGCGCCTCAATCGCATCACAGTGCAAAAGCACCTCACATCCACCTCCCAGCGCCATTCCGGATGGGGCACCGACGACCGGAAAAGGTGCAAACTTAAGTTTCTTGTAAACCTCTTGCCCCTGCTTTACCGATTCGGTGATGTTGGGCCAAGCTGCGATATTTGCGGCGAACAAGCCGAGACCCACATTTGCGCCCACTGAGAAGTTCGTCCCCTCATTGTGGATGACGAGCGCCTTATAACCTTTGGTGGAAGCGAGTTTGGTGGCCTCGACTGCCATTTGCATAATGCCTTCATCAATTGCGTTCATTTTTGAATGGAACTCAAGGCACATCACGTGATTACCAATATCCCAAATACTGGCTGAGCGGTTGCCGGCGATTTTTTCGGTTGCGCGTTTGAGATCGGATAACAAAAGCACACCTTTTGGCCGGCGGACATTGCGATAACTGCCATCGGTATCAAAGTGTTGTAACGCGCCGTTGTGTGTGCGATAAAAAGATCCATCTCCCACCTGCTCTAGTAGGGCGGGCACTGCCATTCCGTCAGCCTTCAGTTTTTCAGCAAACCAGCGTGGACCCAGTTTATCGATTAGCTCGAATGGCCCCCATCTCCAGGCGTAGCCAGATTTCATAGCCTCATCAATTGCTTGTACATCATCGGCTATTTCAGGAATCAGGGATGCTGAATAGCTTAGGGTATGTGACAAGACACGCCACGCATATTGACCCCCGCGATCGGGGTGTTCGACTAATTGGCGTAACCCGGCACGCCCGGCCTCAATACTTTCAAGATCAGCTTTGATCACGGGGTGATATTCAGCGGTTTTGAGATCAAGCGCTTCTTTGACTTTGGCGCCATTTGATCGATTTAGACGATAAAACCCGCCTTTGCCTTTTCTTCCGGTATAGCCGTCGGCAATCATTTTCTCGATGAACGCGCTGGGTCGATGAATGTCCCGGTACATATCTGATTGCGGGAGCATTGATAGCATCGATCGTTCAACATGAGGCTGCAAGTCAATACCCACCAGATCAAGCAGGCCGAAAACACCGGTCTTGGGGATGCCCATGGGCTTGCCAATAATGGCGTCTACCTCTTCTACTGCTATTTCGTGTTCAAAAGCGAAACGCACAGCGACGCCCATCCATAAGATACCAATGCGATTAGCAATAAAGCCTGGCGTGTCCTTGCAGTCGACAACTGATTTGCCGAGCTGGCGATCGCCGAAGTTTCGGAGTGTCTCAATGACCTCGGGTTTGGTATCAGGTCCTGCAACGATCTCAAGGAGCCGCATGTAGCGGGGTGGGTTAAAAAAGTGCGTGATCGCAAAGTGCTGACGAAAATCCTCCGGCATTTTGTCGACCAGGTTATGGAGCGGAATGGTGGAGGTATTCGAGGTGACGATGCTGCCCGGCTTTCGGTGTTTCAATAAGCTTTGATAGAGCGACTGTTTGATTTCAAGGTTCTCGAGAACAACCTCAATAATGAGATCGCAGTCACTTACCAAGGAAAGATCATCTTCGATATTGCCTGGCGTAATCTGTTTAGCATTCCGTGGATGCATGAGAGGCGCCGGGACCGTTTTCAACATTCGCGCGATCGCGCTTTGCGCTAACGAGCTACGATCGGGATTATCGCTGTCAATGATATCGAGCAGGACAACACTCATTCCGGCATTGGCGGCTTGCGCCGCAATGCCAGATCCCATTACACCTGATCCAATGACCGCAACTTTTTGAATGGTCGACATTTAGACGGCCTCTAGAACAGTAGCGATTCCCTGACCTCCACCGATACATTGGGTCGAAAGTGCGTACCGACCACCGTCTCTTTGCAGAATTTGCGCCGCTTTGCCCGTGATCCGTGCCCCCGTTGCGCCAAGCGGGTGGCCAATCGCGATTGCGCCCCCATCCACATTGACAGTCGCCGGGTCAAGATCAAGATCTCGCAGCGAGGCAATTGACTGCGTCGCAAACGCTTCATTGACTTCAATCACCGATAGATCCTGGGAAGTAATTCCAGCTCGGGAAAGGGCTTTGCGAGATGAAAAAATAGGCCCTAGTCCCATGGTTTCAGGCTTACATCCCGAGACTGCAAAACTAGCAATACGAGCCATTGGCTTGAGGCCATTTTTTGCTGCGTAGTCGGCAGAGCAGACCAGCGTAGCCGCGGCACCGTCAGTTAAAGGCGAGGAGGTTCCAGCCGTTACGGTACCGTTTTCATCGAAAGCAAGTTTGAGTCCTGAAAGTCCGTCGAGATCAGTGCTGGGACGAAGGCATCCGTCTTGATCAATGGTTGTGCCGTTCACTTCAATGGGGACAATTTCGTCAGCAAACCGCCCCTGACTTTGCGCTGCACCTGCTTTTTGTTGGCTATTGACGGCAAATATTTCCTGCTCTTCTCGCGAAATTTGATATTCGCGACCCACGTTTTCCGCTGTTTCTCCCATCGACATATAAGCAGCTGGCATGGTGTCAAACAACGCAGGATTAGGCATAGGGTTAAATCCTGGCATCGGAACTCGCGTCATTGATTCAACGCCAGCACAAATATAAACATCGCCTGCGCCCATTTGAATAGCGCCCGCCGCCATATGGATGGCCTGCATTGATGATCCACAAAAGCGATTGATCGTCGCGCCTGCAACCGAAATGGGAAGTCCAGCCATTAGTCCGACAAGTCGTGCCATATTGAAGCCTTGCTCTCCTTCGGGAAAGGCGCAACCTAAGATGAGGTCTTCAATGTCCTCCGGGTTAACACCCGAGCGGTCGACCAGACCTTTTACAATATGGGCGGCAAGGTCGTCGGGTCTGATCTTGGTTAGGGCCCCTTTATTCGCAAAGTGAAAGGGAGACCGGGCATAACCGGCAATTACGATATCTCTCATAATGTCTTTCCTTAGAAAATGTGAATCAGAAAATGATTTCGGGTATCAACCGTTGGCGACACGTTTTGTGTTGTTTCTTAAAGCGAGCAAAGCTTGATCTTTAACAGCAGACAATTCAGTCAGGGAGGCTTCTAGATCAATTTTTTGCGATTCTAGTTCTTTGATGCGGGTATCGACTTTTGCAAGCAAAAGCATAATTTGATCCTGTTGGGTTGGATCTGCATCGTAGAGATTCAAATAATCGCCGATATCGGTCAGACTAAATCCCAGGCGCTTGCCGCGCAGGATGAGTTGGAGTCTGCCGCGTTCCCGATGGGTATAGATCCGGGTCGTGCCGGCCCGCTGGGGATTCAGGAGCCCCTTGCTCTCATAAAATCGGATGGCTCTTGCGGTGACGCCCGTTTCGCGGGCGAGTTCCGTCACCGTCATCACTTCATTAAAGCGGTTGGTCATTCAGCCAAAGACCGTTGTTTTTCTGATTCTTCAGCAACGAGTTCTTTTTTCGAAAGTTTGCCGATTATGGTTTTGGGCAGTTCTGGGCGAAATTCGATTTGACTGGGCATCTCGATTTTTGAAAGTTTATCCTGAAGAAAAGCATTCATTTCGCTTTCATCTATGACTTGTCCTTCTTTGAGTCTGACGAAGGCTTTTGGGCTTTGACCGCGGTATTCGTCATCAATCCCGATGACCGTGACTTCGGCCACGCTAGGATGTAGGTAGATTGCTTCTTCCACCATTCGCGGATAGACGTTATAGCCACTGCAGAGTATTAAATCTTTTAGACGGTCGACGAGAAAAAAATGCCCCTCGCTATCAACATAGCCGACATCTCCAGTCCGGAACCAGCCATTTCGAAGGCTGTCAGCATTGTCTTCAGGCCGGTTCAGATAGCCGATCATAACTTGAGGCCCTTTAATCCAGACTTCACCGCGCTCACCCATTGGCATGGGATCGTGTGGCGGTTCGATGTGATGAATCGAAATCTCAGTTTGAGGCATTACCTGGCCAATTGATCCCGGTTTGTTCAGATCTCGCATGGCGTTGCAAGTCGCAACCGGTGCGGTCTCGCTGAGGCCATAACCCTCGACCAGTCGGCAGCCGGTGAGTCGCTCAAAAGTCTCTTTCACTTCAAGTGGAAGTGGCGCTCCGCCCGATATGCAGAATCGGATCGTAGAGAGATCAAATTTTGAAAGATTGGTGGCCTGATTAATGGACGCATAAATAGTGGGTACAGCGGGAAAAATTGTGGGTTTTTTCTTGTGAATGGTGTTTAGCGTTTGTTTGAGCTCATAGCGCGGTAACAGGATCATTTGGGCGCCGCTTGCGATTGCAAAGTTCATGACGGCTGTCATTGCAAATACATGAAAAAACGGCAAGATCCCGAGGACCTTCTCTTGAGTCTGGTCCAGCTCGCCGTACCAAAGTTGCATCTGAGACACATTTGCCGAGAGATTGCCCTGGGTCAACATTGCCCCCTTGGGTTGACCGGTGGTGCCGCCCGTGTATTGAAGAACCGCAATATCCTTATCAAGGTCAATATCGACAGGATCTGGTGTGCCAGCATGACTAACAAGCGTCTGGAATGGGATGATTCTGGAATCCGTTGGAATTGTAGCGAGTTCTTTTTTCTTCAGTAGTCGAAACAGAACGCTTTTGATCTTGGGTAAGATATCAGCCATTGGGCATACAACAATTTTTTGCAGGCTAGGTGTTTGGCTCAGCATGACCTCGACTTTGGAGTACAGAATCTTTAGATCCATTGTGATCATAATTTCTGTTTTGCTGTCCTCGATCTGGAAGGCCAGTTCACGTTCGACGTATAAAGGGTTGTAATTGACTACGGTGCCACCTGCCCGAAGAACGCCGTAGTAACAAATCACAGAGTAGGGTGTGTTAGGTAGACAAAGACCGACCCGACTTCCCTTTTTGACACCCATCGCCTGCAAGCCTTTAGCGATCCGGTTAACTTGTTCAAGTAGTTCTCCGTAGGTCAGACAATAGTTAAGGAAATCGATTGCGACATGATCACGACGACGTGCTGCGGTCTGGGCAAGCGTTTCATAAAGGGGTTGGCGTTTAATGTCAGTATCCCAATCGAGGCCGGCGGGATAGTGGTTTAGCCACGGCTTGATGTCTTCATTCATAAAAAACCATCCTTGTGGGTCTTTATTACCAGTCTGTGTTTTGCTGCGGAGGTGAGCCGCACGAAGTAACGTTAACGTTAAGTATTTTACGCATACGTTATTTCGAGTGGCAATGCGCCTTTTTGACCCGCGGTGTGTGCCGGAAAGATGCACAATGATGCGATGGGCGATTGGATCGGGGGGGTTGTTTTTTTACTGCTTTTATAATGCTTTAGGATCAATTTGCTACAAAATTTATACCTGCAAAAGTTCTGTGAATGGCAATTGTCGACAAATTGTTTGTATCGGTCTAATTGAGCGTGCGATGATTTGAATTATGAGAAGCAACCCGTCGCGTTCAGCGACGGAATACAAAATAAAAGGAACACCATGCCAGGCTTAAGAGCGGATGTAGACCCAGAGGGTCTCCTAGAGTACTCGGTCGTTTACACGGATCGCGCCCTCAATCACATGTCGCAGTCTTTTCAGGGAGTGATGAAAGATATCGCCTCCACGCTTCAAGAAGCTTACAACGCGGATGCTGCGATTGTCATTCCAGGGAGCGGAACGTTTGGGATGGAAGCCGTGGCACGTCAGTTCGCAACAGGCAAGAAATGTCTGGTGGTTCGGAATGGTTGGTTCAGTTTTCGTTGGACTCAAATTTTCGAAGCGGGAAATATTCCGGAAAGCCATTCGATTTTTAAGGCGCGGCCTATTGAATCAGGCGCCCAACCGGCGTATGCGCCCGCGCCCATTGAAGAAGTGACAGCCGCGATTCGATCAGAAAAGCCCGATCTTGTGTTTGCGCCTCACGTCGAAACATCGGCCGGCATGATTTTGCCTGATGATTATATTCGGTCATTAGCCGACGCAGTGCACGAGCATGGCGGCATGATGGTACTTGATTGCATCGCATCGGGCACGCTCTGGATAGACATGCAAGCCTGTGGGGTCGATGCATTAGTCAGCGCGCCGCAGAAGGGTTGGAGTGGGTCTCCGTGTGCAGGCCTTGTAATGTTAAGTGCGCTTGGGGTCGAGCGGCTTGCCGAAACGACGAGCAGCAGTTTTGCGTGCGATCTCAAAAAATGGCACGAGATTATGATGACTTATCAAAACGGGGGGCACGCCTATCACGCGACGATGCCTACCGACAGTCTTCGCGCTTTTGTCGCTGTCATGCAAGAAACCAAAGAAATGGGTTTTGGCGCCGTCAAAAACGCCCAAGAAGAACTCGGATCAAAAATGAGGGCGGTGCTAGAGGCCCATGGATTTAAAAGTCTTGCAGCGCCCGGTTTTCAAGCCGGAAGCGTCGTTGTGAGTTACACCGACGATACTGATATTCAAACCGGCAAAAAATTTATGGAGCAGGGTATGCAGATTGCGGCTGGCGTGCCGCTTCAGTGCGATGAGGGGCCCGATTTCAAGACATTCCGCATTGGACTTTTTGGCCTTGATAAACTGAAGAACATTGATCGCACGGTCGAGTTGTTTTCTGAAACCCTCGCTAGCGTATCGGGCTAGTTCAAGCCCTAGAAGTCCTCAAGTCGGGCGATTCCAATATTGGCTTCGCCCGCACCGCTGTACAGAAGATAGGTGTCTTTCGAGTCGATAAAAATGCCGGGGTCCCGAAGTTCGCGAAGACGGGTATCGGCGGCACCGATTATTGAAGTTGTTACGGGTAGATCAGCGCCTTCCCAATCTTTCTCCGGGGTGAGCACAATCTCTGGTTTGGAAAATTGCCACGCGTTCCAGTCTCCGCTGACGTTGCCAGCACAGTGATAAATTTTTTCCGGTCGATCACCGAGACAGGAAAAGAAAAGATGGAGAGTGTCCCCTCTTAGACAGGCTGTTGGGTGACGCAATTCGAGTTTACTGTCTGATCCAAAAAGCACCATTGCCGGACCTGGATCTTGTTGCGTTTCAAAGGGGCCTTTCCAGTGATTGGCCCGCAAAAATCGTCCTCGCCAAGTGATGGCATACCACCATTTCCGGAATTGAAAAACTCGAAAATAGGGGGGGCCCAGCAGCGGCGTCTCGGGCGTGAAACACAAACCATCGCTTGAATGTGCAACGCGAGTTTGCTGATCCCCGTTTTCGAGCAGGCCGTGGTAATACATCCATATTTGTTGTTGGCGCTCATCGATATGAACGTCGGGCGAGGCGATATGGGCGTAAAGATAGCCTCCGGGTAGCGTGTCTGCCCATATTGGACGTTTGTGAGGCGGAGGCTCGGGCGGATCGACGTCAGGAAATAAAGAGTCCGTGAGGTTCAGAGCGCCAGGGGTATGGATGGTCCAAGGGCCTTCAACCTGATCAGCGTACGCTAGCCTTATGCTTTTGCCCTTGTGATGGGCGAAATAAAGATAGAACTTGCCGAGTGGCGATGGCACCCAATCGGGCACGCGAATCAAGCTGGGTCCATTGATATTTGTCCCAATCGATTTGTGTAACCCGGGATAAATAATGGGGCCTGAATGATGTCTGGTTGCCTTCACGCAAACAGTATACATTCCGCCTCACAGCTCGATAAAGTGTGTCGTTTAAGAACGGCGTGCTCACTCAATTTATGAAGGAAAAAATGGACGCTAAAGAACTCATTCATATGGTGTACCGAGGAGCCCATGCGGGCAATTCATCAACGGTCAGCATCTTCAGGCGAGGGGTCGAGCAGTCACCGTATGCAGATAAATGGATGACTGATGGAATGATGTATTCGGTTTATGCTGGGCGGTTGTCCGCGGTAGGAACAGATACTGATGATCCCCTTGAGAGCTATTGGAAACTTCGTAAAAATCTAATGCTTTACGATATTCCAGAGAGACCGATTGAGATCTCGGGTAGGGACGCGGTCCATTTACTTGAGAAAACGTTCACGCGAAGAATTAGTAATCTACCTGTTTTGCGAGCGTGTTACGGCATCATCTGTGCTCCCCATGGTGGGCTTGTCATGGACGGGGTGCTGATTCGACTCGCCGAAGATCGATTTTGGTATGTTGAAGCAAATGGCGATACCGCCAAGTGGTTTCTTGCCCTCTCGGACGGAATGGAGGTCACTATTCGGGATCCGAAGTCCCGCGTGCTTCAGGTTCAGGGGCCAAACGCTTTAAGGTTTCTCGAGGCTGCTGCGCCCGGACAGATTCCCGAGCGTTTTCGTTACTTCGATGCGGGGATGTTTGATTTTGGCGGTCAAAAAGTCCTGGTCTCGCGGACGGGCTGGACGAACGAAATGGGGATCGAAATCTACGGCAATGAAAACCTTGATCACTCGGCCTTATGGGATTACCTGTTTTCGGTTGGAGAGGCATTTAATTTAGAGCGTTCTGGCAGTGCGTCGCTCGGTCTTCGTCGAGTAGAAGCAGGAATTCTTGATTATCATTCCGATATTGATCTGACGATGACGCCATTTGATGCAGGGCTGGGCACATTTGTGGATCTCACAAAGGACAATTTCGTGGGCAAAGCGGCACTTGAAAAAGCGTCTAAGGCGTGTCGTCTGTTTGGGTATGTCAGTAAGGCGGCGAAGGTGAATGCGGGTCTTACGATTTTGGAAAGTGGCCAACCGGTTGGCGTTACCAAAAGCAGTTGCTGGTCACCGACGCTGGAATGCGGTGTCGGATATGTTGTTTTTGATCATGGATTGTCGGATGGCGAGACGTGGGTGGGCAAAACATTGACCATAGAAGATGCTGAAGGGGATGAGCATGACTGCGAAATCGTCACGTTACCCTTCTTTGATAAGGAAAAGAAAATTCCACGAGGCCTGTCGCCCGAGCTGGGTTAGGGGAAGATCCGACATCTTTAAAGGGTCTGAGATTAGAATAGTCATATCGGAGGGATTGTGACTCACTAAACAGTAGGCGCAGTAGACGAGCGGCAGATGACAAAAAACGGTACAACGCGTTCTCTTTTTGAGCTGACCGGTAAAGTGGCATTGGTGACCGGTGCGAGCAAAGGGATCGGCGAGACGATTGCTCATGCACTCGCCGAATATGGTGCAAGTGTCGTGGTGAGCAGTCGGAAGCAGGAGGCTGTCGATAGTGTCGCGCAGCACATTCAAAGCAGGGGTTTTGAGGCCGCTGCGATCGCAGCCAACATGGGCCGCATGGAACAAGTCGAGGCCTTGGTCGATAGCGCGGTATCACAATACGGAGCGCTCGACATCATCGTCAACAATGCGGCGACCAATCCGGTCTATGGATCGATAGATCAGACGGACAGCGGCGCTTTTGACAAAATAATCGATGTCAATCTTAAAGGTCCGCTGATGCTTTGCAATAAAGCCTATCCGATACTCAAGGCTCGAGGCGGCGGGTCGATTATCCATCTCAGCTCAATCGGCGGGCTTACGCCTGAGAAAGGGATTGGTATGTACAGCGTCAGCAAGGCAGCGCTGATTAATCTGACGAAAGCCATGGCCCAGGATTGGGGCAAGGACAACATTCGAATCAATGCTATTTGTCCTGGCTTGATCAAGACCAAATTCAGCGAGGCGTTATGGCGTGATGATCAAAACCGGGAGCGTTTTCTGAGCAAAATCCCGATGGGTAGGCTTGGAGAGACCCAAGATCTTGCTGGATTGGCTGTTTTTTTAGCGTCAGAAGCGTCAGCCTATTGCACAGGCGGGTTTTACATGGTCGATGGCGGATACGCTGCCGCCTAACAACTTTATTGGTGGAGATACTATGCCTTCTTTTGATGTCGTGAGTGAAGTTGATGAGCATGAGCTCGCAAATGCTATTGATCAAGTAAATCGAGAGGTCACGAATCGATTTGATTTTAAAGGCTCGGATGCGCGCGTTGAGTACGCAGAGCCTTTGATGACGATTTACGCTGATGACGAGTTCAAGGTGACACAGGTACGGGATATTCTCGATATCAAACTGGTTAAGCGCGGTATCGATATCGCCTGTCTTGAGGCGGGGGAAGTTGAGGAACGTGGCGGTGGAAAAGCTCAGCAACAGGTTACCGTCCGAAGCGGTATTGAGGGGGCGTTAGCTAAAACCATTGTGAAGAAAATCAAAAGCAGCAAGCTTAAGGTCCAGACTGCAATTCAAGGAGATCAGTTGCGGGTAACGGGCAAGAAACGTGATGATCTTCAGGCGGCGATTGCGTTCCTTAAAGAGGAGGATGTTGATCTACCGTTGCAGTTCACAAATTTCAGGGACTAACGGTCTTTATTTATAGAGTTTTACTTTTGGTCTGCTGTATCTGTGGCCACTTTGTGGCCACTTTCACCCATGATTCCGTTCAGATTGGTTAGTTGAAAATTTAGAATAACATATCTGATAATCCTCTAGCGTTTCGGTAGGGAGTTAAAACCCCGCCTTTGAGAGGAAAACATCATGCTCAAATTCTTCCTCATTGCTACGGCTGTAGCAGTTCTCTTTGGCTTATTCCTGAGCCTTGCGATTCAATATTCTTGGTAGTGATAGCCCTTTGGCGGGTGGAGATTACGACCTGACATTGCCCTAGTTCGACACTAGAACCTCTACATCTCTGGAGGTTTTATGAATATTAGAAATCAGCGCAAAATTGTAGTGGGTAGCAAAATCTTGATGAATCGTGAAGTATTCACAGTCAAAGAAATCGATAAGCCGTGGGTCTTAATTTCCTCCGCTAAAAAATCAGGTGGATGGGGTGTTGTGTATTTGTCTGACATTGAAAAAAAGGTAGCGTAATGATTTTAATTTGGAGCGTTGTAGTTCTTTTAGTCATCTTGGGTGGTTGGGTTTTGTGGGAGGGGCTTAAGGCGCAAACTTTCCATAGTGTGCATATGGACTCATTGCCAGAACTCAGGGAGCGCTTGGGACAACCTCATGTCGACGATAAGGGTAGGTCTTGGACGAATGTAGCCACCTTTGAAATTTGGGAGGCTTTCGTTATGGGTTGGGAGGGGACTACTGATGAACTTATAGATTGGTTAAGTGAAGGCGAATCTAGTAAGGGTCAAATCTTCACAGTCAAAGAATTTGAGAAACTGTTCTCAGTCGATGAACTTCGTAGTTCAGAGTTAGAGCATTTTCTCCATTTTAATAATGAAGATAGGACTTGGGATTTAGGCGAAAGTACCTACGACCTTAAGATTTATCGTGACTTGTGGGATTACGATCAATTGTCAGAGCGATTTGTGGAGTGGTTTGAAGATGAATACCCTGAGGGAATTGAAGCCTGCGAACCTGAATGAAAAATTTACCCCCCCCAAAATTTAGGCCGACAACAGTCGGCTTTTTTATTGCTTACTAATCAACAAACAATTGTTAGATTTACTTCAGCATTAACCGTATGATTCACCTATGAAACACATTCTTATTCTGTTGGTTAGTCTGTTGGTGGTAAATACTGACTCCTACCTAACCTCTTATGTGATCCCCATCACACTCACAAGTTGAGTCACCGCTAAGACAGGCGTATTCTTGGGTCATAACCCAAGGAGAACTGAATGACTGACTTTAATTCCTTCCGTAACGCCGTCCTTGAAGATGATGACCTTCAGGAAGCAGTAGTGTCCATCATCAATACCGCAACAGCCAATGGGTCAGGTATGGGAGATGGCATAGCAACCCTTGCTAAGACACATGGCTTTACCATCACTTCAGATGAGGTCTATGCTCATCAGGACTTCTTGGGACAAGATGGTGACCTCACT
>JABHUE010000097.1 GCA_018672825.1 Pseudomonadota bacterium
CGGTGCAGGCGCCACAGTCGCCCTCGGCGCATCCTTCTTTAGTTCCCGTTAGGTTTTTTTCGAGTCGAAGAAAATCAAGAAGGGTGAGATGCGGGTCAAATGTTTCCAGCGTGATAGGACTATTGCCAATCAGACAGTGAAAGCTTGAACGTGAATGACTCATCAGGCTTCGCGCGCTCTAGCTGCCCCGATAAGTGCTATAGCCAAAAGGCGAAACCAGCAGGGGAACATGATAATGAGTGGATGGGTCGCTGATACCAAATTGGATCACGATGGTATCCAGAAACGCCGGGTCTGAAAGTTTCACTTCACTCAGGCGAAAATAATCTCCTATCGCAAATCGAAGTTCATATACGCCCGAGACGAACTCATCTTTTTCCAAGACGGGTCCCTCGCTCCTGCCGTCAGGATTGGTCACGCCTTCTCGGATTAAATCTGCCGTGTCTTCGATGCGGTACAACCTCCACTGGACGCCACTGGCGGGCAGACCGGATGCGGTGTCGAGGACGTGAGTTGTTAATTTTCCCATTTTTTCCCCCGACGTTCGATGTTGTACCGACCGTCTCTAATTACGGCTTGAATATAAGAATAAATCAGTCTCACATACCGATTGATTGTCGTCAGCACCTAAAAATACCAAAACATTTTCAAATATTATTTGATAATAATTAATCATAATCGTCAAATCCTCAGCTAGTATCTGATGTCAGTCAACAACTGGCCAAGTTTAAGTGATATGCGCAACCAAGATTCATACCCTCGGGATCTGATTGGCTATGGTCAGGATACCCCTGATGCAAAGTGGCCGGGTAACGCTCGAATCGCGATTCAATTTGTTGTTAATTACGAGGAAGGTGCGGAGAACTGCGTTCTGCATGGTGACAAAAGTTCTGAGGCATTTTTATCAGACATCGTCGGCGCAGAACCGTGGCCGGGACAGCGTCATCCCAGCATGGAGTCCATTTATGAATATGGCGCTCGTGTTGGGGTTTGGCGACTTTTTGATTTGTTTAAGCGCTACGAAGTGCCGCTGACTATTTTTGGTGTCGCGATGGCGCTCCAGCGTAATCCTGCTGTTGCTGAAGCGGCGATGAAGTCAGGATATGAAATCTGCTCCCATGGCTACCGTTGGATAGATTATCGGAATGTCGCAGAGGATGTTGAGCGAGCGCATCTCAACCAGGCGATTGAAATTCTGCGCGCGCTCACGGGCGAGCGTCCGCGGGGCTGGTACACCGGACGGACAAGCGAAAGAACGAGATCGCTGGTGGTGGAAGAGGGCGGATTTTTGTACGACGCGGACGACTATAGCGATGATCTGCCATTTTGGACGGAAGTGAATGGGCATGCGCATCTCGTTATTCCCTACACCCTCGACAACAATGACATGCGTTTTGCGACGCCTCAGGGATTCAACAGTGGAGATCAGTTTTACAGTTATTTGCGTGATGCATTCGATGTTTTGTATGCAGAGGGTGAGCATAAGCCCAAGATGATGTCGGTTGGCTTACACTGCCGCCTCGCAGGCCGTCCGGGCAGACTGGCAGCGCTCGAGCGGTTTATCCAGCACACCCGTCGTTATGACAATGTTTGGTATTGTCGACGAATTGACATTGCGCATCATTGGCGATCAGTCCATCCCTATCGAGCCTGATGAAACAAAAACCCAGTCAAATGAGTCGGGATACATTTACAGATGTGTTTGGGAGCGTGTATGAGCATTCACGCTGGATTGCCGAACAGGTTTTTGATAGCGGACTAACATCATTATTCGATGAGTCATCGACATTGTTTACAGCGATGTCTGAAGTTGTCGATCAGGCGGGCCAAGATGTACAACTTGAGCTGCTTCGAAACCACCCGGATCTGGCTGGAAAATTAGCAGTGTCGGGAAAGCTGACGACGGCCTCGGCTGCGGAGCAGGCGGGCGCCGGTCTGGATCAGTGTACCGACGCAGAATTCGACGAATTTACTAAGCTGAATAATCGCTATCAACAACGTTTTGGATTCCCTTTTATTGTGGCGGTTCGGGGCCTGGATAAGGAAAATATTTTGGAACAATTCAGACATCGTGTCCAAAACGACTGGGACACTGAGTTTGATTGTGCAGTGTCTCAAGTGCATCGTATTGCACGACTTCGAATCGACCAGATCATAGTGCCTGCCGAGGATTATTAAATGAGCGATGTGCTGGATATGCCTGACTTCGCACGACACTTGGTGAATTTAGCGTCACCTCGACTTGGGGCCAAAACATTGTCATGCAGCGATGACTTTTTTGCGCCGAAGGAAAGAATTTTGCAGGACGGTGAGCCGGTTTTTATTGCTGACAAGTTTGATGATCACGGTAAGTGGATGGATGGCTGGGAGAGCCGTCGCCGCCGAGGCGGTGGATTTGACCATCTCGTCATTCAACTCGGCACTCGGGGGATAATCAAAGGAGTCGATATCGACACACGCTACTTCACTGGCAACTATCCTCCCAAGGCATCCATCGAAGTGGCCGATGGTGGTCACTCTAATCAGCCCGGGGAGCTCGCGTGGCGGGAGCTGTTGCCAGAGACGCCGCTTGGCCCTGACAGCCATCATTATGTTTCGATTTCTGATCCTGAGCCTGCAACGCATCTTCGTCTCAATATATTTCCTGATGGCGGTGTTGCGAGATTGCGGGTGTACGGAGAGCCGTTGCCCGACTGGACGCGATTGAGCATCGAGGAAATATCCGAATTATCAGCGATCGAAAATGGTGGTCGGATCGCCGGTTTCAACAACGCGCATTATGGAAACCCATGGGTGATTTTGACGGCGGGTCGAGGCATGAACATGGGGGACGGTTGGGAAACCCGACGAAGACGCGAGCCCGGAAACGACTGGATCCTTGTTCGTCTTGGAATACCCGGAGTGATCGAGCACCTTGAAATCGACACCGCACATTTCAAAGGCAATTATCCAGATCAATGTTCGGTCCAAGGCGCATTGGTGGGTGGCTTGAATGACGAGGACCTGATCAAGACGGCATTAGACTGGCCGGATCTACTACCGCCCACTAAAATGGAGATGGATCAACAGCACTTCTTTGAGAGCGACTCCCTTAAAGAATTAGGCGTGGTGAATTGCCTGCGTTTGAATATCTTTCCAGACGGCGGCATCAGTCGCTTCAGGGCTTTTGGCAAGCCGCAGCGCTGAATTTTGATCATGATTGTCAGCCCGAGACCGCTGGTCGCTGAAGAATTTTCACTTTTTGGCGATGTTGTCGAGGCGCTTGATGATCGAATTGTCGATATCAATCAGGGTACGTCCCAGCGGTTTCATGATCTCGCCCGGATCAGCATCGATACGGACGACGGCCGTCCGCTGGCGAATATCTTCCGTGCCTCTCCTTATCCCCGCCCGCTGACACTCACGATGATGGAAAAACACCCTCTCGGCTCACAACTTTTTATGCCCCTTCAAGCGCATGATTATTTAGTCGCAGTTGCGTTGCCGGGGCCATCGGTTTTGGCAAAAGATGTGAAGGTTTTTCTGGCAAGGGGTCATCAAGGCGTTAATTTTCATCCGGGTGTTTGGCATCACCCTCTTTTAGTCCTTGTTGAACAGCAGGATTTCATTGTGATCGATCGTGGCGGTCCCGGCGATAATCTGGTTGAGGCAAGTCTTGAGAAGCCGGTTATAGTTACGCTGGGCTGAATGACAAATGCCGTGCTGATTCAAGGGTATGGCGAAGAATATATTTTTAAACAAATCAAGACCGGAATCTGTAATGAAAACTATAAGAAGACTTTCTGCTGGCGCCGTACTTTTGATTTTGCCTTTGTCCGTTATGGCTTTGCTTGCAGGCGAAGCGGAAGATGGAAAACCATTACATGACAACTTTTGTATGGGCTGTCATGTGAGCGTTGTTGGCGGTGATGGTGGAGAGATCTACTTGCGGGAAAACCGAAATGTCAAAACAATTGAGGGATTAATGGGAGCTGTTGATTTTTGTAACGATCAGGCAAAAACAGGCCTTAATGATTACGAGCTCGATGATATCGTGGCTTATCTAAACGAGACTTTCTACCAATTTGATACAGACTAAATTGTTTTTAAGGTCGCAGTATCACTTTTGGTGACCCACAATCTCCACTATTAAGTTCTTTAAATGCCGTGGCGCCTTCGGCGAGAGGTCGTTCATCGATCCAGTCCAGTTTGCCCAGCGCTCCTGAGTGCAGCTGTTTTAAGGTACTGCGAAGATCGACGGGCGTATAGGTATAGGTGCCAATGAATGTGATTTCCTGAAGCGTAATGCGTCTGATGTCGAGACCGTCATTGTTATCCATGAGGCCGATATGCATGATCACGCCTCCGGGAACCACCGAGGCAACGGATGCCTGTCGGGATGCGTTTCCGCCAACGGCATCGATTACAAGATCAAAAGAAGAATCTGCCGCAGGATGATCAATTGGATTGATGATTTCAGCAACACCGGTTTTTTCAGCGCTTTTTCTGCGAAGGGCATTGGTGTCCGCGAGCGTAAGGCAAGTGATTCCGCGATGAGCGAGGGTGAGCGCAGCAAAGAGGCCCACGGAGCCGCCACCGATGACCAATGCTCGGGCCTCGCTAATGGGTCGTGCGAGCGCGCGCTCAGCGAGATTTACCGCATGGGTAGCCGTTGCTGCAGGCTCAGTAAGAGCGGCAAGCGCCGCATCCATGCCTTCAGGAATTTCAATCAGATTGCCAAGGGGCATTGAAATTTGCTGTGCGAAAGCACCAGGCCGGTACATGCCAATAAGGTCACGTTCCGCACAAAGATTTTGCTGGCCGTTTAGGCAGTGATCACAGTGACCACAGGTAATCAACGGATTAAGAACGACGCGTTTTCCAGAGAGAGGGCCGTCCAACACCCGACCCGCCGCTTCATGACCAAGAATAAGTGGTGGCACTCGCCTCGGATCATGGCCGAGATAAGCGTGCATATCCGAACCACAAATACCCACCGCATCGATTTCGACGAGCGTTTCACCAGCGACAAGCGGCTTCGCATCCGCCTCTTCTCGAAATTCCATCTCTTCATTTGCGGTATAAACCAGTGCCTGCATTTCGGACCCCTCGGGTTATTTAGCTGAAAATCCACCGTCCACAAAAATAGTCTGGCCGGTAATGTAATTTGAAG
Organism: Pseudomonadota bacterium; assembly: GCA_018672825.1. Taxonomy (GTDB): domain Bacteria; phylum Pseudomonadota; class Gammaproteobacteria; order Arenicellales; family UBA868; genus UBA868. Next base: position 5,153 of record JABHUE010000097.1, read on the forward strand.
CAGGCGATGACAGAAAGATGCTTACGCCTGCTAAATCATTCATTTCGCCGTTGCGCCCGATTGCCGTCTGGTTTGCTGCCCAGGCTCGACGATCATCATCGCCAAAGACCGGGGCGGTCAGTTCAGTCGGGAAAAATCCAGGTCCGATGGCATTACAGGTAATGCCATCAGAAGACCAGGCTTCCGCCATGGCGCGAGTTAATTGACAGATGCCTCCTTTGCTTGCGCCGTAAGCAATTCCGTTAGCAAATGCGCGAACCGATTGCATTGAAGCAATATTAATAATTCGGCCATAACCATGAGTTTTCATTTCTGGTACGAGCGCCTGCGCGAGAAAGAACGGGATCGAAAGATTTAAATAAATAGTCTGGTCCCAGCTTTCGGGCGTCACATTATCGGCATGCTCACGAAGGTTGACGCCAGCAGCATTTACAAGAATATTCGGCGCGCCAAAGGCATCTTTGCAATGCTCGGCGGTTTCAATCACCGTGTCGCGTTGATTAAGATCTGCGACGACCCGAGATGCGACACCCCCGTTATCGCAAATTTGTTGGACGGCAGCATCAAGGCGATCCTGTCGCCGGGCAACAAGAACGACTTTTGCTCCCGCGTCAGCAAGAAATCCAGCGATCGCTAATCCGATACCCGAACTGCCGCCCGTAACGACCGCGACTTTTCCGGTAAGGCCAAAAAGTGACTGTGTATCGGTTTTCACGAGGCCTTAAGTTCAAATTGCTCATCTGGGAAGTACTTGTGCAAGCGGTCATCTCCAGCAAGCGCATGTCCTTCCATGCCCTCTGCCCGCGAAATTCGCGCACTCACGGCTCCCACATCGCGGTTTGCCTCACGATTCATCCGTTGCCAGGTGACTGTTTTGATAAATTTGCCAACGCTCAATCCGCCGCTATAGCGCGCAGCCCCTTTCGTGGGCAAGATGTGATTGGGACCAGAGGCTTTGTCGCCATAAGTCACCGTTGTTTCTTCTCCGAGGAATAGTGATCCGTAGTTGCTAAGTTCTGCGAGCCACCACTCAAGATCCTTGGTGTGAACTTCGAGATGCTCGGGCGCGTAAATATCACTTTGCTTGACCGCTTCTTCCCGAGTTTCAGCGATGATCACTTCGCCATAATCACGCCATGCGCTTTCGGCAGCTGCTTTGTTGGGCTCACCCAGACGAGCAATGCAGCTCGGGATTCTTTCCATGACTTGCTCGGCGAGTTCTTCTGACATGCTGATCAGCCAGGCGGGCGAGTCAAAACCATGTTCTGCCTGACTGATGAGGTCAGATGCGACAATATCAGGATCGGCAGTTTCATCTGCAATCACTGCAATTTCAGTGGGTCCGGCAAACATGTCAATGCCGACTCGTCCATAAAGGATACGTTTAGCTTCAGCGACAAATCGGTTGCCAGGACCGACGAGAACATCGGCAGGATGCCCCGAGAACAGGCCAAATGCCATCGCAGCAATACCCTGCACGCCGCCGAGGGCAAGGATCGTATCAGCTCCGGCGAGACCCGCTGCGTATAGGATGGAAGGATGTACGCCGTCACTTCCTCGTGTCGGGGAGCAGGCGATTACATTCTTGACGCCTGCGACTTTAGCGGTTGTAACGCTCATGATCGCGGAGGCAATATGGGCGTATCGACCGCCCGGGACGTAGCAGCCGGCAGTATGTACCGGAATCAGTTTTTGGCCTGCAATCAAACCGGGTGAAAGTTCAGTCTCAAACTCTTGCATGCTGGCGAGTTGTGCCTCGGCAAATTTTTTAACTCGGTCATATGCGAAGTGAATATCATCCCGTGCGCGTTGAGAGAGACGTTCCCCTGCCGCCGTGATCTCTTCCGAAGTAACGATGATGTCACCCGTCCATTTATCGAGATTTTCGGCATATTCACGAGCCATATCTTCGCCGCCGTTTTCAATTTTGGCGAGCATGTCTTGGACGATTCGGCGGGTATCTTCTTCGCCGGTTGTGGGCGACTTGTCAGCTTTTTTTAAATAAATCACTTCAGGAACTCTCAAATCAGTAGGTTAAAGTGGGGGACATGCTGTCGAGCATGTGACTTAACTGCCGTATATAACGCCGGGCAGCACTTCGATATCCACCTCGCCATTCGTTAAATCCCGAACGGTGTCAGCGAAGTCTTTTAGCATCGCGACTTCGTCAGTTTTCGCAGGGATTATCGACTGAACACGGATTTTTACCGCATGTGCTGAACCTGCCGTTAAGGCAAGACCAAGCAGTGCTCCAGTTAGGGCAAGCAGGGTTTTCCTCATCTCTCTCCCTTGGTTGATGTTCATGATTTATGAACAGATTTTTGCTGACTTATGCCAGCCCATCTTCAGCACCCAGTTACCTAGAAGTGATCTAGTTATTCAAAAACTGAGTGCCAAAGCTATTCACTTTACGCGCTTCGGTAAAGCTTGGTCATTACAAACTCTCGATGGCCAAGTGCTTCTGCGGCCGTCAGGCGACCATTACAAGTACGAATGACCATATCGATTAAGGCATCACCTGCCTGATCAAGATTCATTTCACGTCTTAATAAACCAGATACGTCGAGATCAACGTGTTCACCCATTGTCCGGACGGTTCTTGGATTAGCAGTGACCTTGATGACAGGTTCAATTGGGTTTCCGATAATATTTCCCTGTCCCGTTGGGAAGACGTGGACGGCAAACCCGCCGGCGGCTTGGAGCGTGACACACTCGGCGGCTGCCGAGGAGGTATCCATGTAGTACAGGCCGGCTCCCTTGTTGGGTGTTTCGGCTGGCGCGAGGACATCAATATATCGAGCGTTCTTGCCAATCTTTTGAAGATTGCCCATGGCTTTTTCTTCGATTGTGGTCAGGCCGCCTTCGATATTACCTTTCGTTGGCTGACTTTCAGAAAGATCGCTCGTCTTGTTGGGTTCGATAACTTCATTCATGTAGGCTTCCCAGGTCGCAAACCATTTATCACCCACTTCTTTATTAATGGCGCGTTCGCGACACAGATGCTCAGCGCCGGTAATTTCAGAGGTCTCACCAAAGCAGTTAGTCACCCCGATGGCGTCGGTTTTATCAATAAAGTTTCCCACGGTCGGGTTAGCGCCCATTCCGGAAGTGGTATCTGACTCGCCACACTTGTGCGAAACCCAAAGATCTGAAATTGGACACTCTTCCCGTCTGGCCTCTGAAGCTGCCTGTAAAAGTTCTTTTGCGACCCGACTCGCACTGGCGATCGTTTCAATATCGCCATGCTGTTCGATTGCAAAACCCTGTACTGGTTTGCCTGTTTTGGCGATTCCGTCTACGACGCGTGCTGTCCAGCCGGGCTCAATTCCAATGACGACGACCGCTGCCACATTCGGATTGGCACCTGTTCCAATTAAGGTGCGGAAATGCAGCTCTAAGTCTTCACCAAACTGCAGGCGACCATAATGGTGTGGAAGTGCAAGTGTGCCTTTGATGTTATTCGCGACCGCTTCGCAGGCGGC
>JABHUE010000160.1 GCA_018672825.1 Pseudomonadota bacterium
CCCGCCTGCCTCGCCGAACATCCCGCTAGTTTTGCAATCTGTCCGTAAGTCGCCACCTTCCCCCGCGGCACCCCCATCACCAACGTATAGATTCGTTGATAAACTCCGAGCATCTTACAGTATCAGGATCAGCTGGCTAAGCGATTACTTCCAGCCCGCCATCACCAAACAATATCTTGGCGAGCGTAACTATCGGCACCTTAAGGTCTGCCAATGCCTCACGACCACCCTCCGAAGGTTTTTCAATCGCACACCCGATCCCGCAAAGACATGCCTGGCTCTCATGGACCAACGATGACAACGCGCGTAAAGTTGCCCCCGTCGCCAAGAAATCATCGATAACTAAAACTTGATCGCTCGGGCCGAGGAAGCGGCGATCAACCATCAGATCCGAAATCGTTCCGCGTGTTCGGCTGACGGTTTCAGCTACATAGTAAGTACCCGTCATGGAATGCGATTGGCTTTTCCGCGCATATATCAACTGCGCACCAAACTGCTTTGCCACCTGAAGCGCAACCGGAATACCGCTAACCTCAGCTGTGAGAACTCGGGTGACATTACTGATGCGATGATCCCGGAATCGAGTTTCCATTTCCGCAGCCATTCGCTCGGTAATAGCAGGATCAACTTGATGATTTAAGAAACTATCCACTTTGACGATGCCGCCACCAACATGCTCACCCTCGTCTTTAATTCTTTCGATTAACTCTTGCATAATTTAACTTAACCCCGAGGGTTTTCAATCGGCATTAAAAAACTAGCGCGAACACAACAACGTTACACTGGCGATGCTAAACACGTGCCAAAAGATGCTCCAAGGCTATCTCGACTAGTTTTAATGCAGACGGGCTGGATAAACGATGGTCACCATCTTTAATTAACTGCACATTGACATCCTGACTCTCTAACGCATTAGCAAGATGCAAAGCGGTTTCCCATGGTACCTCAGTATCTTTGCAGCCCTGGATCAGGTTTACGGGCAGGTTGATCGGCAAAGGCTTATCCAGAACGCAACACGAGTCCCCATCGTCAATGAATGCCTGAGTAAGATCAAATCCCTCCGGATCATACTCGCTTGATAGCCTTATCTTTCCTGTTTCTCGCAAAGACGCTTTTTGGGTCGACGTTAATTCTTGAGAAATCAACCTTTGCGTAAAGTCAGGTGCGGCGGCAATCCCAATCAGTCCTTTAACTTGTTGAGAAATCGCAAGAGCAACCCTCAGCATGATCCAGCCACCCATGCTCGATCCAACCAGCACACAAGGGTCTGTGCCGATTTCTCGGACGACCGTTAAAGTATCGGTCGTCCATCGACTAATAGATCCTTGATCAAAAACCCCTTCAGACTTTCCATGGGCGGAGTAATCAAGTCTCAAAAAAGCACGTCCCTTAGATTCACACCACTTTGCTAAGTATTGCGCTTTCAATCCTTCCATGTCGGACCTAAACCCACCGAGAAAAATTACCCATGGCTTCAACCCCGGCTGTTTCTTGTACGCGAGCAAACAGTCGTCTTCGGATCGAACCCATTCCAGACTATTGTCTCTAGGTTGCGGCATGTCTTTTAAATCCTCTTTACAAAGCCGGATCAGGGAAAGGCTTATTAGATCGGTATAGAAGGTTAAATTTAACAAAAAGTCGCCTCTAAGCCTTTTTGGTTTTAGCGATAATCTTAGGACCAGAACAGTTGTCGTGTATTTGTCGATAATTAGATTGACGTTTACGTAAACGTCAATCTAGAATTGCGTTCTCAACCTAAAAGTGCCCGCCTATGGCTTCCCACAACGTATCCGGACTTCGCTTCTCGCATGGAGAGTCGATCAATCTTCTGCGCAAAACCATCGTTGATTTTGCAGCTACGGAAATCGCACCTCGCGCCAATCAAATTGATCGGGACAATACGTTCCCTTCGGACTTGTGGAAAAAATTGGGTGACCTTGGACTGCTGGGGGTCACGATTGATCCTCAATTTGGCGGATCCGGCATGGGCTATCTAGAACATACCATTGCGATGGAAGAGATCAGTCGGGCGTCGGGTTCTGTTGGACTGTCCTACGGCGCTCACTCCAATCTGTGTGTCAATCAAATATTCAGAAACGGATCTAAAAGTCAAAAAGAAAAGTATCTCCCTGCCCTTATTCAGGGGACGGACGTAGGCGCACTCGCAATGAGCGAGCACAGCGCAGGTTCCGATGTCGTTAGCATGCGTCTACGAGCAGATAAGCAAGGTGATCGTTTTATCTTAAATGGGACTAAGATGTGGATTACCAATGGTCCTGATGCAGATACACTGGTGGTCTACGCGAAAACTGATCCAGTTGCGGGGTCACGCGGCATAACCGCCTTTATTATTGAAAAAGAATTTTCTGGTTTTTCAGTAGGTCCTAAACTCGATAAACTGGGTATGCGCGGATCAAACACCTGTGAGTTAATCTTTGAAGACTGCGAAGTACCGGAGACCCAAATATTAGGAGTCGAAAACGCGGGTGTTGGCGTTCTTATGAGTGGTCTGGATTACGAGCGTGTTGTGTTGGCGGGGGGACCGCTTGGCTTAATGCAAGCCTGTCTAGATATTGTCCTACCCTACGTTCATGATCGCGAGCAGTTTGGTCAACCGATTGGCAGTTTTCAAATGATTCAGGCAAAACTAGCCGATATGTACACCGAACTTAATGCATGCCGTGCGTACGTTTATGCGGTAGCGAGTGCATGTGACGCTGGCGAAACGACAAGAAAAGATGCGGCGGGTGCTATTCTTTATAGTGCCGAACGAGCCACGCAGATGGCACTGCAGGCTATTCAAATACTGGGCGGCTCTGGATACGTAAACGAGCAAGGCACCGGACGAATTTTAAGAGATGCGAAATTATATGAAATTGGCGCAGGCACAAGCGAAATCAGAAGAATGCTAATCGCCCGAGAACTTTTCAACGAAAGCGTGTAGGAAACAAAACCATGCAAGATGATCCTATTGTTATCACTGGCGCTGCCCGCACTCCGATTGGATCCTTCCAGGGAGTACTCTCAGATGTTTCTGCTACTAACCTTGGCGCCACCGCGATTGCCGCCGCAATCGACCGTTCGGCTATTGAGCCTGAATCGGTCGAGGAAGTCATTATGGGTTGTGTTTTGCCTGCAGGCTTGCGTCAGGCTCCCGCCAGACAAGCAGCTCTCGGCGGAGGCTTACCACTCTCGACGCCGTGCACAACGATTAACAAGATGTGCGGCTCTGGAATGAAAGCCGCCATGCTAGGCCATGATCTTATTGTGTCCGGTAGCGCCGAGATTACCGTCACAGGGGGTCTAGAGAGCATGAGTCGCGCGCCGTATCTTCTTCAGAAAGCCCGATCAGGCTATCGACTTGGTAACAGCGAAATCCTCGATCACATGTTTGTTGATGGCCTCGAGGACGCTTATCAGCCTGGAAAGCTGATGGGTCATTTTGCAGAAGACTGCGCCCAGCGTTATAACTTTAGTCGAGAAGACCAAGATGGTTTTGCGATCGAATCACTGACACGGGCAACCGAGGCTATCGAAAATGGTGCTTTCCGTCGTGAGATTGTGCCAGTATCAGTAACCAAGCGAAATGAAACCATTTCCGTTGACATCGATCAGCAGCCACTCACCGCAAATATCGAAAAAATACCATCATTAAAGCCTGCATTTCGAAAAGACGGTAGCGTGACGGCCGCAAATTCAAGCTCAATCTCTGATGGCGCGGCTGCCCTGGTTATGATGAAACTATCTAATGCAGAACGCGGTGGCCATGTACCGCTCGCTCGAGTCTGGGGACACTCAAGCTTTGCGCAAGAGCCGGGGCTTTTTACCACCGCGCCTATCTTTGCAATCCGCAAGTTACTCGACACGCTCGGCTGGGATACTTCTACCGTTGACTTATTTGAGATTAACGAAGCGTTTGCGGTTGTTGCCATGGCGGCCATGCATGACCTGCAGATTCCTCACGAAAAGCTGAATATTCATGGAGGGGCTTGCGCGTTGGGCCATCCTGTCGGCGCCTCCGGTGCTCGAATTATTGTCACACTATTACACGCACTTGAACGAAACGGATTGCGGCGTGGTATTGCCGCACTCTGCATTGGTGGCGGGGAAGCCACGGCAATGGCGTTCGAGCGAATCGTCTAAGATTTGCTATCTCCCGCAATCTGATCTATGAATCATTTCAAGAGCCGCCTTGACCCTAAAAGCGCGGAATTTTTAAATAACCGCGATTTGATGCTCAAAAAGTCAAATGTAATCGCAAAGGCAATAAAAAAATCGAGGCGCGGAGGCAGCGAAAAAGCGCTCCAGCGACACATATCAAGAGGTAAGTTACTGCCACGGGATCGCATTCAAGCGCTTATCGATCCGGGCAGTGTTTTTCTGGAACTATCCGAGCTCGCCGGTTGGGCGCTTTACGAGGACGATATTCCATCGGGCGGAATCGTTACCGGCATCGGACAGATTGATCAGCGACCCTGCGTCATCGTTGCAAATGATGCGACGGTTAAGGGCGGCACCTACTACCCCATTACCGTCAAAAAACATCTTCGCGCACAAACAATCGCTGCAGAAAATAATTTGCCCTGTATTTATCTCGTTGACTCAGGAGGCGCTTATCTTCCTCGGCAAGATGAGGTGTTTCCGGATCGTGAGCATTTTGGTCGGATCTTTTTCAACCAAGCTAACATGTCAGCGCAAGGTATCCCTCAAATCGCTGTGGTTATGGGTTCGTGCACAGCCGGCGGCGCGTATGTTCCAGCAATGTCGGATCAAGCCATTATCGTTCGGCGGCAAGGGACTATTTTTCTCGGAGGGCCACCGCTAGTCAAAGCGGCAACTGGGGAGGAGGTGACATCGGAGGCGCTTGGAGGCGCCGATATCCATACTCGAATCTCAGGTGTTGCCGACTACCTAGCAGATGATGACCATCATGCACTTCAACTCACTCGACAGGTTATCAAAGACCTTAATCGCCCGGCGATGGCGGTTCAGCCAGCCGCCAATCCTTTAGTACCGCGTTATCCGATAGAGGAGTTATATGGCGTGGTGCCGGCAGATTCAAGATTGCCCTTTGATATTCGCGAAGTGATCTGTCGGATTGTTGACGACAGCGACTTTCTAGAATTCAAGGCGCGTTATGGCAAAACGCTCGTATGCACTTTTGCAAAGATCAATGGCTATGCCATCGGAATCATCGCGAATAATGGTATTTTGTTTTCTGAGTCGGCGTTAAAAGGCGCTCACTTTATTGAACTGTGCGCCCAACGCGGCATCCCCATTCTTTTTCTCCAGAACATTACCGGATTTATGGTGGGAAGTCGGTATGAGCATGGCGGGATTGCACGAGATGGCGCTAAACTTGTCAACGCGGTGGCCTGTGCAAGAGTGCCTAAGTTAACTGTGATCGTAGGGGGCAGCTTTGGTGCCGGAAACTACGGCATGTGTGGTCGGGCGTATGACCCTCGCTTTTTGTGGATGTGGCCCAACGCCAGAATTTCGGTCATGGGTGGCGAGACGGCAGCACAGGTGTTAGCCCAAGTTGGAGCCAACAACGGAAAAGACCCCAAGAATCAAGCGACAAAAACCGACGCGCAAAAGTTGAGATCAAAAATTCTAAAGCAATACGAAGAACAAGGACACCCGATCTATTCAAGTGCACGGCTTTGGGATGATGGCATTATTGATCCTACTGATACTCGCAAAGTACTGTCGATCGCCTTATCTACGGTCAGTAATGCACCGGTCACTAAGAGTGAGTTTGGCGTTTTTCGAATGTAGCAAAGTAGGCATGGCTCTTTACTCAAAAAATTTTTAAATTAACTCTTATGACGACAAGGAAAAAAACCCATCTGGTGCGAGTGGGCAATATCAATATCGGTGGAGATTCGCCCGTTGTGGTCCAATCGATGACAAACACAGATACCGCTAACGTCGAAGCCACGTCACGCCAGATTATGGACTTGGCAGATGCCGGCTCAGAAATCGTCAGAATTACCGTAAACAATGAACTTGCCGCTCGAGCCGTGCCCGTGATCCACGGACGGTTGCAAGCTCAGGGGTATCAGGTCCCGCTCGTTGGTGATTTTCACTATAACGGCCACTCACTCCTCAAGGAATTCGATGATTGCGCAGAAGCGCTAGATAAGTACCGGATTAATCCAGGAAACGTGGGTCAAGGCGACAAGCGTGATGCGCGATTTTGCGAAATGGTCGAACAGGCCTGTATGAGACAAAAGCCGATCCGAATTGGCGTGAACTGGGGGTCCCTGGATCAGCAACTGCTTGCTTCAAAACTCGATGAGAATGCCGCAACAAGTAATCCACGGCCATTGTCTCTTGTTACGCGGGAAGCTCTGGTCGACTCTGCTATCAATAGCGCTGAACTTGCACAGCGGGAGGGGCTCAAACCCAATCAGATCATTCTCTCAGCGAAAGTCAGCGCTGTTAATGAACTTGTTGGCGTTTATGAGACTCTGGCATCACGATCAACTCTGCCACTGCATTTGGGATTGACAGAGGCAGGAATGGGAGACAAAGGAGTTGTGTCGTCGACCGCAGGGCTAGCGCTTTTATTACACCAAGGTATCGGGGACACGATTCGGGTCTCTTTAACCCCGCGACCGGGAGAAACGCGCACGCGCGAAGTTCAAATTGCCCAAGAAGTCTTGCAGTCATTGGGTTTACGAAGTTTTGCTCCACAGGTCACCGCGTGCCCCGGATGCGGGCGCACCACCAGCGACTATTTTCAACATCTTGCCGCAGATGTTCAGACTCACCTTCGCGAAAAGATGAACTCATGGAAGAGTGAATTTCCCGGATCAGAAACATTGTCCGTAGCGGTCATGGGGTGCGTGGTCAACGGTCCAGGCGAAAGTAAACAGGCCGACATTGGCATCAGCTTGCCGGGTACAGGGGAAAATCCGGTCGCGCCTGTTTTTCAGGACGGTAAGAAGGTTTGCACGCTACGCGGAGAGAATATCTCGACGCAGTTTATCGACATCGTAGAGAAATATGTCCAGAGACGTTTTGGCTAACTCTTTCACACACCAACGGTTTAAATTCTGAAGAATGGACACCTCATCATCTGAAAACGAATTCAGTCAACATACCGTTGAAAGACCAAAGACGCATTTGTACCGCCAAAACCAAAGCTATTCGACATAACGGTATTCAGTCCGGTGGATTCAGTCGGAACCTGAACGATCGGAAATCCTAAGGCCTTCGGGTCGAGGTTTTCGATATTAATCGAGGGCGCAATAAAATCTCCATTCATCATGATCAGCGAATAGATCGCCTCGTTCACGCCGGCAGCACCGAGTGCATGACCCGTAAGTGATTTTGTCGCACTTATTCGAGGTAGTGAATCACCAAAAACTGACTTGATCGAATCGAGCTCCTGAATGTCTCCAACTGGCGTGCTGGTGCCATGAGTATTAATATAATCGACCGATTCCTTAACCTCAGCCAGCGCCAGGTTCATGCACCGAATGGCGCCCTCGCCAGACGGCTGAACCATATCAAGTCCGTCACTGCTCGCGCCATAACCCACCAGCTCTGCAAAAATATTCGCACCACGCTTTTTCGCGTGCTCTAGCTCTTCCAACACTAGTAACCCACCACCTCCCGAGATGACAAAGCCATCCCTATTCGCATCGTAGGTCCGGGATGCAGATTGAGGATCATCGTTATAACGTGCGGACATTGCCCCCATTGCGTCAAACAAAACCGATGTTGACCAGTGCAGTTCCTCCCCCCCACCTGCAAATACGACATCCTGCTTTCCCATTTGAATAAGCTCCATACCATGCCCAATGCAATGAGCACTGGTCGAGCATGCGGAACTAATAGAATAAGACACGCCTTTAATTGAAAATGCGGTACTTAAGCAGGCTGAATTTGTGCTCGACATCGTTCGGGTCACCATATACGGTCCTACCCTTTTAACGCCTTTTTCTCTTAAAAGATCAGCTGCGGCGACAATATTCTGGGGCGACCCACCGCCACTTCCCACAACAATTCCGGTACGAGGATTAGAGATCTGGCTTTCGTTAAGCCCACACCTTTCGAGCGCTTCGCGCATTGCAATATAGTTAAAAGCTGCTGAATCGCCCATGAATCGCTTCAGCTTGCGATCAATCAGTGCGTCTAAATCAATCTCGATGCTGCCCATTACCTGGGAGCGAAACCCCAATTGCTGATACTCTTCTGAAAATTCGATGCCAGACTTCCCCGCACGCAGAGAAGACTCGACCGAGCTTACGTCGTTGCCAATACTGCTTACTATCCCCATGCCGGTTACGACAACGCGTTTCATTTGTCCGCCTCCTGATTATCCGACGTAAACAATCCCACTCGCAAATCTTTACCCGTATAAATTAGTTGATCGTCAACTTCGACACATCCATCTGCTACGCCCATATAAAGTCGACGCATCACAACACGCTTCAAGGACACTTTGTATCGAACCCGCTTGTTCTCCGGCTGCACTTGACCTGTAAACCGAATCACACCCGACCCCAACGCCCTGCCATGGCCTAGACCCCCTCGCCATCCCAGAAAAAATCCAATCAATTGCCAAAGTGCATCAACTCCCAAACATCCCGGCATAACCGGGTCATTCTCAAAATGGCACTTAAAGAACCAAAGATCGGGGTGAATATCAAGTTCGGCGATGATCTCACCCTTGCCATATTCACCACCTTCATCAGAGATATGTGTAATTCTGTCAAACATCAACATCGGCGGAAGCGGTAACTGAGCATTACCGGCCCCAAACATTCGACCGCGCCCGCATTCCAACAACTGTTCCTGAGAAAAACTATCTTGCATTGCCTTATTTATAATCCCGCTGGGTGGCTGAATAACGTGTTATCCAATTATTACCTTCAATAGATTATAACGAGTCGAGAAATATCTGATCGTCCGACCGCTAATCTCTAGTCTTTCACGATAAGAACATGTAAACGACGGGGGCCATGGGCGCCATACTGAATAGTCTGCTCGATGTCTCCGGTCTTCGACGGTCCGGTAATTAAATTGATCGCCCTTTGCGGAAAATGATCGTCTTTACGTAACATTGACCAAACGTCTTCCTGGTAGCGAACGATTCGTTCACAGTCTGCGATCACAATATGATCATCAGGTAAAAAGTTATGAGACGGCAACAGATCACCTCCCGAGCGCATGACCAGGGTACCGGTCTCTGCAATGGCCGCGAATGCTTCACTCACTGCAACCCGAGTATTCTTATCAGCACTTTTTTTATAAATAAATACGTTCTCGGACCACACCACTTGATCCAAACAGGGTCCGGCACCTAAATGAATTTGAGGATCAATCTCTAAACCGTGTAGGTACCGTAGTACTGCTGTCTCAATATCAACTCGCTTAATGAGTTCATAGGTGCCATGAACCGCAACATGCTTTTCACAAAATCGAGTCAAATTATCGTCAGTGAATTTAGGCTGAATTTGCGGAGCCGTAGATTTCAATCGAGCCCTTAACTCTGAAGTTCGCTGGCTCGTCTTTGGCTCCCCCGCAGTCAATGACTTCCGAATATTGTTCAGGATCTCAAGGCGTGCCTCACTCATGACCCTTCTCCTGCGAGTACCATTGTCGGAGAAAAGACTTTCTCGACGGCGCTGGAAAATCACGGGTGTTCGTCCAACCCCGTCCAAACGGAATCCAGCGTAGCCCGCCTGAACCACGACTGACTCGATTCATTATCCAAAGTGGTATCGACATGACCGCCTGATAAAAGCGAGGCCGTCTCACCAACCAAGCCCATGCAGTTAATATCCAACGACTCGTTGCCGAGGTTAGCTTTCGCTCGTGTTGCTCGGTTCGATGCTTAAGCAGAAGGTCAGACAGTGGAATGCGTACAGGACAAACCTCCTTACAGCGCCCATTAAGCGTGCATGCATTTGGCAAATCCACCGCGCTGTCAAAGCCATTCAAAAGCGGGGTCAGCACAGAACCCATGGGGCCCGGATAAATCCATCCATAAGCGTGCCCGCCGATTGCACCATAAACGGGACAATGATTGAGGCAAGCACCGCACCGGATGCAGCGCAGCATCGACTGATAATCACTGCCGAGCATACCGGAACGACCGTTATCCAATAGGACGACGTGATAAGCCTCTGGCCCTTCACCATCCTCCGGCCGGCGTGGCCCCGAATAAATCGACGTGTAAGCTGAAAACTCTTGTCCCGTCGCGCTTCTTGCGAGCACTCGAAGTAAGACCGATAAATCCTCTAAAGAGGGAATAACCTTTTCAATTCCCGCAGTGACGATATGCACCTTTGGCAGTGAGCTGGTGAGATCTCCATTGCCCTCGTTGGTCACAATCACGTTTGCGCCTGTTTCGGCCACCAAAAAATTCGCGCCCGTAATTCCAACATCCGCAGACACAAATCGCTCCCTGAGTACACTCCTGGCCTCATTCACTAAGGCTTCGCGTTGAGTCACTCGATCAGTGTAACCAAGTGGGCTATGGTGCTCATGAAACAAATCCGTAATTTGCTCACGTGTCTTATGGACTGCTGGCGCGATAATATGACTGGGGGCTTCTCCCGCTAACTGAACAATGTACTCCCCTAGATCGGTTTCAACGACCTCCATCCCAACCGCTTCCAGAGCTGGATTAAGATACATCTCCTCAGAGACCATCGACTTGCCTTTTGTTACGGTACGAGCGCCTGACGCTTTACAAATCTCGGCGATGATACTGCAAGCCTCCTCAGCATCTCGGGCCCAATGCACATAGCCGCCATTCTCAATAACTTTTTCTTCATATAACTCTAAATAAGTATCTAGATTGGAAAGCACATGATCCTTGATATCACGCGCAGCGTCCCTGATTTGATCAAATTCAGGCAATGCGTTTTTTGCTTCGAGCCTTTTGTCGACAAAGCCGCTTTTCGCTTTTGCCATCGCGCGCTGAAGATTAACGTCATTCAACGCCGTCCGAACACGGTCTTGAAACTCAACACGTTGGATGGAGGATATCTCGCTCATTGACTCTCCTCCGGATCTCCGATCGCTGGGCCATCCGTCATGCCTGCCAACACTTCTGCGATATGGAAAACCCTGGCCTTTTTATTATCCCGCCGAAGTCGACCGGCAATATTCAGCAAACAGCCAAGATCACCGCCAAGAACCATGTCCGCGTCACTATTACAGATTTCTGTACATTTATCTGACACCAGATGAGTCGAGATATTCGAGTATTTCAAACTGAATAAGCCTCCAAATCCACAACACACATTGCTATCTTTAAGTTCTTTTAGCCTAAGTCCCTTCACCTGTTTCAAAAGTTCACGAGGCTGTTCATAAATCGATAACTCTCGAAGCCCTGTACATGAGTCATGATAGGTGTATACCCCATCAAGAGCCGCGTCAATTTCCTTTAATTCAACCTTCTCATAAAGGAATTTGGTCAATTCCCAGGTCTTATCAGCGAACTTCTGGGCTCGCCTTGCCCAGCGCATATCTTTAGAGAATAAGTTCGGATATTTGTTTTTCAGCGTATCTGCACAGGACCCTGAGGGCACAACCACATAGTCCACATCAGAGAATTCGGTAATGACCTGCTTAGCAATCTCTATTGAATTTGCGCGATCGCCACTATTGAGCGCAGGTTGGCCACAACAACTCTGTCCACGCGGCACTCGCACCTCACACTGCGCGTGTTCAAGCAAACTAACAGCCGCAAAAGCAACCTGGGGACGCATCAGATCTGCAAGACAGGTTACAAAAAGTCCGACAGTAATTGGCGAATTACTTTGATGTGTTTTCATAAGGATTAAAATAATGCTTCTAATCCCCACTGTATCATTGGATCTTCAAATTCACTATAGTTCACTTTGTTCAAACCGGTTTAGTGATTTAAAAACCCAATTTGTAACACCTTAATGGACTGACCAATTGATTCGCCAATCATTAAAAAGATTAAGGGACCGTCCGGAGATTCTACTTTTTCTTATGGCGGGCGCCGTCCCCTTAAGTTTTGCGACCTGGCAAGCGCTTTTAAACAATTTTGCGATCGAAAGAGCTGCCTTCAGTGGCGCAGAAATTGGAATATTACAAAGCTTGAGAGAAGTGCCCGGTTTTCTTGCCTTCGCCGTTGTTTTCCTTCTTTATGTTCTAAGAGAGCAGCACATCGCACTCGTTTCCCTGACGCTTCTAGGCATTGGTACCGCGGTCACCGGCTTTTTCCCTAGCGTACTCGGACTCTATCTGACTACCGTCTTTATGTCCGTTGGCTACCACTACTATGAAACGATTCAAACTTCTTTATCGCTACAGTGGGTTGATAAGCAAAATGCGCCTGAGGTACTGGGACGGATCATTGCGGTTGGCGCTTTTACGTCGATATTGACCTTCGGTGCCATTTGGCTGGCCTTCGATTTTGCCCAACTCGATTTTGTAATCGTTTACCTGATCGCCGGAGGTGCCACACTGGGAATCGTCATAGTTTGTTCGCTCTTCTTCCCAACCTTCCCAACCAGGGTCAAGCAGGTTCGACACATGGTGCTTCGTAAGCGGTATTGGCTCTACTACGGACTCATTTTTCTTTCAGGCGCCCGCAGACAAATCTTTATCGTTTTTGCCGGATTTTTAATGGTTGAGAAATTTGGCTACAGTGTTGCGGCAATCTCTACACTTTTCCTCATAAACGCAACCCTGAATATGCTTTTCGCTGCGCGAATCGGACGGTTAATCAGTGTTGTTGGGGAAAGAGCCGCACTAATCTTTGAGTACGTTGGGCTCATTGGTGTATTTATCGCGTACGCTTTCGTGGAAAACTCTCAAATTGCCGCAGGGTTATACATTGTTGACCACTTCTTTTTTGCGTTAGCAATTGCCATCAAGACCTACTTCCAAAAAATCGCTGATCCGGCCGACATTGCCTCAAGCGCCGGTGTGTCGTTTACCATCAATCACATTGCTGCAGTTGTGCTGCCGGCCATTCTTGGAGTGCTGTGGCTTAATTCACCATCTTTAGTTTTTCTGATCGGCGCAGGGCTTGCTGGATTATCCTTGTTTTTATCACTAAACATCCCCAAGCAGCCGGCGCCCGGGAATGAAGTTAATTTTGGGCGTTGGGGCGATCTGGTCGAGCCCGCTCAATCAAAATCATGAGTGATCACGATCCCATCGTTAGCGTTAGAAAAGTAGCCCGCTTTTAGTTTGGCTTAGGTATCTCTTAAAAATAACTGAGAATAAGTCGGTGATTGCTAATAACAAGTAATTTAATCATTTCTATCATTAGCGCTATCGATCTAAAACGTTATCTCCATTTCGTACCCCGCATATTTTCGAACGTTAAATACTTTTCCATCTATCATCAAATACTGACCTTTGATTCCAAAAAACTTGCCAGCGATCTTGGGATCCTTATCAAAATTATGTGACTTCACCTTCTCAGGATATTCATGAACGGGATATCTAATATTGCAGACCGTATCCAGCATCGAGGGAACTGCAAATGCCTGATCTTTTATTTGAACGGGTGCATCAACCATTTCTTCAAGTTGACTCATCAGTGTCGCGCGCATAGAGACAAGGTCAACAGAATCAGGATCACCTTTCAGCATTTTCCGCCAATCGGTCCGGTCAGAAATGAAGGACCGCAAAGCATGCTCAATCAATCCTGTGGTACGACGGTCCACGACCTCGAACATTGGAAGCGCCTCAATTGCCCCCTGATCAATCCATCTCGTAGGCACCTGACTTGCTCGAGTGATGCCCACTTTTAAGCCCGACGAGTTTGCAAGATAAACGATATGCGGTGCAAAGCAATTTTGTTTACCCCATTCTGGCTCTCGACAAGTTCCCTCATGAAAATGGCACAATTCAGGCTTGATGATGCACTGATCGCAGGAGGCAAGGCGCTTGAAGCAGGGATAACAGTGTCCTTGATTGAAGCTCTTCTTGGTTTGTCGGCCGCACGCGACGCACGAAATGACACCTGCGAAAGAAAAAGCGATTTCTTTGCCGATTAAGGGGTTTAGCTCAAGCATTTGATCACCAACCGGTAGTCGATAACTGACCGTGTCAAGGAGATCAGTCTTCATCTTTCTGATTGGACCCTCTAGTACAGGCATGGTTTTATCTTCTTATAAATATAGTAAGTGGTATCGCGTTGCTGATATTTAGTGTTGCTTTAGGTCAACCTCAGAAACTAATAATCCGCTGGCAATTTTTTTACGATAATCCAATGTCGTCCCTCGACTCGAATATATCCGCCCCTCAACAGGTCACTCATCATTCGACTCACCATTTCTCTAGAACACCCAATCATGTCCGCCATCAATTGATGCGTCATACGCTTTTTAACAACCCAATGCTCATCCTGTAATTCAGCCTCTTCATAGAGTTTCGCGGACATCCGTCGATACGCACTGCGAAGCGCTAGACCGTGCGCGGCATCTGTCAGTCTTCGGACCCGATGGGCGAGCGAAACTAGCATCGACATTGAAAAAGCTGAATGTTGTTCAAGCAACTTTCGAAAAGTCGAGCCATTAATAACCAGCAGCTTTGTTTTTTCAACGGCAACTACGGAAGCGGATCGCACATCCAGATCAATTACCGAGATTTCTCCAAAAATTGCGCCCGGTCCTTCGCGAGACAACACCATTTCCTTCCCCGACGCTTCGGATCGAAACACCCGAACTTCCCCACTAAGCATTACATAAAGCAAATCATTATTTGAGTCCTGCTGAACAACAATCTCACCGCGCTGAACCTCAGCAACTCGTGCTGTCTCAGCCAGCGCCTGAATATCATCGTCGTTCAGGGCGGAAAACATCGGCGCATTTCGTAACGCTGCGATCTTGTCCATAGGAGTCTTTCCTACTAGTTAGAGGTAGTCAGTCAAATCAACTCTAGAGTGCCCGCTGATAGCATTAACGGCGTCTTCGACGGCGCCCGGTTGACGGCACCGACTCCTTTGATTCGGACCGAGCAGGCCATGACACGACTTTGGAAAGCTCGGGATAACTCGCCGTTTTGTGAGGAATCGCCATTGCCTCGATAAAATGCTCTTGAAACCGACTCTCAACCGCAGTCTCAATCTTTTCAATGCGTCGAACCTCTTTCTCGATCTCAAGTCGCGCGTTTGAATCGACTAACGCAATATGCGCACCGCTTCCCGCTGCATTACCTGCTGACGTGACATTCTCAATCGCGCAATCAGGGATCAAACCCAGTACCATTGCATATTTAACATCAATATGCGAACCAAAAGCACCAGCGAGACGAATGCGATCAATCTTATCCACGTTAAGCTTGTCCATCAGCAGTCGAACACCCGCATAAAGGGCTGCTTTCGCAAGCTGAATTGCGCGAACGTCATTTTGAGTGATCGTGATTGTCACGGAGCCAGCGTGCAAAACATACGAGAATGTACGGCCATCCTCAACAATTCGATCAGAACGATTAATCAATCCCCCATCGATAACACCATCGGTGTTAATAACGCAAGACAGATACATCTCCGCTAATACCTCGATAATTCCGGATCCACATATGCCAGTGATCGCGCCAGCGCCCAACTGACTTTCAAAACTCGGATCATTGGACCATAGATCGCAACCAATAACCTTAAAGCGAGGCTCGAGAGTTTCAGGGTTAATCCTGACCCGCTCAATTGCCCCGGGTGCCGCACGTTGTCCTGAACTGATTTGCGCGCCTTCGAATGCAGGGCCCGTCGGACTGCTGGCTGACAGTAATCGATCTCGGTTTCCAAGCACAATCTCCGCGTTTGTGCCTACATCTACAAGCAATGACATCTCCTCTCGAAGATACGGGGCTTCCGATAGCACAACAGCTGCACAATCTGCGCCCACGTGACCGGCAATACATGGCAACACGTAGCAGCGAGCCCCCGGGTTCAACTCGAGGCCAACCTCTCTAGCAGTCATTGTGACCGCGCCATCGGTTGCGAGTGCAAACGGAGCACCGCCCAACTCAAGGGGAGAGATACCCAGGAACAAATGATGCATGATGGGATTTCCAACAAACGCGCAATCAAGGATATCGTTAGCTAACTCATTTGCCTCCTCGCAAACTTCATCAACCAGCCCAGCAACCGCTTCACGAACTGCCGCGCACATCTCATCCTCGCTGCCGGGCTGCATCATCACGTAAGAGCCTCGGCTCATGAGATCCTCCCCAAACCGAATCTGAGGATTCATACGGCCCGCAGAAGCAAGAGCTTCTCCGCTGGTGAGATCAACAAGATGAGCCGCAATGGTCGTCGATCCAATATCCACTGCAAGTCCAAGTAAGCGCTGATGAAGACCGGCCCAGACGGCGATGATCTCTTTATCCTGATAGACCGCGACAGTAACCTGCCAATCTCCCTTTCGCATTATGGGCTGCAACACTTTAAGCACATGGCCATCGCACGTCAGATCGGTCAGCCCCCACTCGAACTCGAGCTCTTCAAATAGTCGATGTAAATCGGAGACCGGCTCATGCATGCTCGGCTCAGAAACCTCAACAACATACAAACGAACAAGTGGATTGACTGCCAAATCATGCACTTCAGTTCGTTTTCTGACGACCTGTCGGTGGACCTGACTTTCAGGTGGAACGTCGATAACCGCGTCGCCGATCAACCGAGCCGAACACCCCAGCCTTCGTCCTTTCTTTAAACCCTCGGCCTGATCGAATGAAATCTCGTTTGCACCGAAATCAGAAAGATTTTCAGATCGGGATTCAATGCCGTGTTTCGGGAAAGACCCTTCGCTCAAAGTCACCTGACAGCGTCCACAAATCGCCCTTCCACCACATACAGAATCTAGATCGACACCCAAATCGCGTGCGGCTTGAAGAACAGTGGTGCCCGATGGCACTCGCCCTCTGCGTCCAGAGGGCGTAAATACAACCATCACGTCATCTTTCATGTATTTTCACTTCCCTGAGGGCCTGCACGGCCTGCCGATGTTGTTTCAAAAACACCCTCACCGACATCAACCTGGTAATAATCGGAAGCATCATCGCAAAAAATGTGCCCCCCAAAAATAAGGTTGGTGGGCTTCTCAAGAACTCCCGCGGAGACCGAAAGCGTATCTTTGCCACTGTGGCTCCAGAAGAGGCTGGACCCGCAGTTACTGCAGAAACCTCGCTTAGCCTCCTTGGAGGACTGGAACCAGCTCAAACCGTCATCCGACTGGAAGGTGAACGCGTCACGAGGAGCCGCTGTGGCCGCCCAAAAATGCCCGCTTGATTTACGGCACTGACCGCAATGACAAGCTAAAACATTCCTTAGCGATCCCCGAATCGTGAAACGAACGGCGCCACACAAACAAGCACCCATGGTTTCCAGCTCAGCCATTTCGAGCCCGACGTCGACTCCCACGCCTGCTATCTCTTGCACTCACCTGTCCGTCAGCTGGCGCCTCTCTAAACCGCGCGATCCAGCGAAGACAGTCCGGATCATGACCCATCATGACATCTGCACCCATCACGGCCTGCATCACCTCGACATGCAATGGACTGGTTATGGCTGAAGTCATTCCGGCTCCAATTGCCATTGTCAAAAAGGCGGCATTTAATCCATTTCGATTAGGTAAGCCAAAACTCACATTTGAAGCGCCACAGGTGCTATTCACTTTTAATTCGTCTCGAAGGCGAGTCAGGATATGCATCACCTGCCTGCCGGCATCATTGAGGGCGCCAATGGGCATCACTAAGGGATCAACGACAATGTCAGAGGCCGGAATTCCATGATCCGCGGCTCTTTCAACAATTCGCTTTGCAACCTCAAACCTGACATTCGGGTCCTCAGAGATCCCCGTTTCATCGTTAGAAATAGCAACTACGGCAGCGCCATACTTCTTAACCAATGGCAATACCTGCTCCAGACGCTCCTCCTCTCCAGTCACCGAGTTAACGAGTGCCTTCCCTTGATAGACTTCCAGGCCCGACTCAAGTGCGGCAACAATTGAAGAATCGATTGACAGCGGTACATCTGTTAGGGACTGCACTAGTTTCACACAGTCCGCAAGAATGGCAGGTTCGTCAGCAAGTGGAATGCCGGCGTTGACATCCAGCATATTTGCTCCAGCGGCTACCTGCGCCAAAGCATCCGCCTGGACACGACTGTAATCGCCGGCTTTCATTTCATCCGCCAGGATTTTCCTACCGGTCGGATTGATTCTTTCGCCGATAACACAGAACGGCTCATCAAAACCAATTCGAACCTCTTTAGTTGCTGAACTTACGACGGTAACTGTCACTCACTGATCCTCACTAAATATGATCTGTTTTTATTCCCGGGTACCAAGGCGATCTGCCTTCTAGTATCCCAGCCTCGGTCACAATTTCAGGTACTCGCTCTTCTTGGCGATAAGCCATAATGTGGACTCCACTAACGCCTTGAATCTCTCGAACTGCCTGAATCATCTCAATACAGATCTTTACACCTTCTTCTCTTTGGTTTTTAGCGCCCAATAATCTGCGAATAATGTCATCCGGAATGTGCACCCCTGGAACGTTGTCCCGAATCCATGCCGCGGTTTTAGCAGAAGGCATAGGCCCTACCCCGACCAAGATATAGCAACGTTCTGTAAGCCCCATCTCCCTAACCCGATTCATGTAGGTCCGAAAGCGATCAATGTCAAAACAGTATTGCGTTTGAATAAATTGCGCACCCGCAGCTATCTTTTTTTGAAGACGGAGGGGTCGATAATCAAGCGGTGGGCCGAAAGGGTTAGCAGCTGCACCCAGAAATACCCTGGGTGGACTACTCAATCGGCGACCACTTAAAAACTGACTCTGGTCGCGCATTGAAGTCACCATCTCCAGAAGACTCATACAGTCAAGATCAAAGACTGGCTTGGCGCTCGGCTGGTCTCCGGCTTGCACCCCATCACCCGTTAAACAAAGAATATTCGCCACACCCATCGCAGCGGCGCCCAATACATCCCCCTGAATAGCGATTCGGTTTCTGTCTCGACAGGACACCTGCATCACCATAGCATAGCCCTGACGCGTTAATAATGAACACACGCCTACGCTTGACATATGACAATTGGCACCCGATCCGTCCGTGGCATTAATCGCATCAACATGTCCGTCAAAAATACGGACCCGTTCATAGACTTCTTCTGGCGCAGCGGAGTCTGGCGGGGCAATTTCTGCGGTTACCGCAAACTTTCCTGCGCGCAGCAAGCGTTCAAGTCGGCCCGGAGAATCATGGCCTTCGAGCATCGGTAACGGCTGCCCTTCGCTCCCTACCTGTTCAGTTGGCATCATTACTTGTATTTTTGACGCTTGAAAAAAAATTTTTGTCGCGTTTTTTACGCACCTCACTCAACCACGACGATCGACCCCGAAAGTCGTTAGCGAGTGGAGGTTGGACATGTTGAATACTATTTCCCCCGCGCATCTTTTGAGATCCCTCCCAGGCATCTACCCAAACGCATCGCATCTCAGGTTTAACCTCACAATATCCATGCTCGCGGACACCGCCACAAGGGCCGTTGCGCAACTCTTTTGGACAATTCATTGGGCAAGACATGCCCGTCTGACTTAACACGCAACTTCCACACATATTGCAATCGAACATTGCACTCTTAATTAGTCGCTCGACACTGCGAACAGGTCTTTCAATCCGGTTATACCCCGCCCAAAGCCAAAGGGGGTGCAACAGCGTTAGCGCACCTTCAACACGTCTGTAGAGCCACTCGAGCATCCGAGCATTTCGCACTGACCATTGTCTCACCCGATACATGATTATAGTTTTCTGCTATTTCGGTTAATTCAATGCTAGGCGTCTTTGATGCCTTTGGCCCGAACCAGCGCCAAAAGATCTTCATCAGAGAAACCGGTCTCAAGTTCGTCGGCGCGGGCCTTCACCACCGCTTCGAGATCATCATCGCCACAAGGCACTGCATCTCTTCGCCACTCACTCATATAGGCGTCCGAGGACCCTTTACCTGCACGCATTGCCGCCCGATCAATAGCGTCCTGAAATCGCTCGCTTAATAAAATCTTACTTGTCTCTCGCCCCTTGCGACTCATTACCTGAGAGGGAATATCGCGCCAAAAAACAGTAATTAACTTAGCCACCTTTAACTCTCCCTTGCATCGCTCTTAAAAGACCTTGACTCTATCCTTTCAAACCTTTTAACACTTGACTCGTTGAATAAAACCTAGTTAGCAGCGCAATCTGACGCAAACTCTGACAGCCCAACTCTTAACTCACCGTAGCCCGTTACCACGTGCTCAAATTCAAGTTCGAGCGTATCCGCCGCGGCTCGGGCTATTGCCAAAAAACGGGGTGTATCTGATTGAGACAGATAAATCAATTTCGTGTAATTCGAAAAATACATTTCAAGCAACTCAGGATGATCGCGAATTCCCAACTCAACCATGATGAGTCGCTCGAAATGCTGCGCTAAAAAATCGGTTAGATAAAAAGTTCCGGGTTCTTGATCAGCACATTTCTCGAATTGATCAGAACCCATGAAGAATTCATAGCAATGCGCACCCGGAAGCCGTTCAATGCCCTCTTTCTCAAGCACGCTATCAAGCATCCCACCTGTCCCGCAATCTGCATAAGCCACAAATATAGATCGATACTTATCACGAGACTCGTCAATTTTCTGTTTGACCTTGGTTGCAATTTGCTCAGGCCGATTGTGAAGACTGGCCGGTAGACACGCCACGACGAGATGATCCCACCCGCTCATTCGCTTAAGGGCGGTGATTTCATGAGCTAATGCGCCACACGCAATCACTAGGCTCGATGCTGAATTCGCTGGCAAGGTCATAAACGCACTAGTATTCGTGCTAGTTGGTCGAACAGAACTTGATCCCGCCGGGAATCAAGCCCTTTCAATAAAAACGTATCAATCTGGTGTAACAACGACTACGCGCGCGCAGCCCGTTTGTCAGCGATTAACTGCGACGCCGTCTCAACTGCTACTGCAGCATCACGACAGTACGCGTCGGCACCGATTGCGGTACCAAATTCTTCGTTAAGAGGTGCGCCTCCTACCAACACGATAAAATCTTCTCTAATACCTTGCTCAACCATCGTGTCGATAACGACCTTCATGTAAGGCATAGTCGTCGTTAGAAGCGCAGACATGCCCACGATATCAGGCTTATGTTTTTCAATTGCCTCTAAATAATTCTCAACCGGGTTATTAATGCCCAGATCAAATACTTCGAATCCAGCACCCTCAAGCATCATTCCCACGAGATTTTTACCAATATCGTGAATGTCACCTTTCACTGTGCCGATAACGACTGTCCCTATTGATTCCGCTCCCGTCTCAGCCAGCAGAGGTCGAAGAATCGCCATTCCGCCTTTCATTGCATTCGCCGCCATCAGCACTTCAGGTACAAAAAGAATGCCATCTCGAAAATCAATCCCGACGATCCGCATACCTTCAACAAGTGCGTCCGATAACACCTTGTCCGGACCCCATCCTCGACCCAGGAGAATGTTGGTACCTTCTTCAATTTCCTCCTTTAACCCATCATAAAGATCATCGTGCATCTGCTCTACCAACTCTTCGTCAGATAGCGTGCTTAGATCAAGATCGTCAGACTGGTCGTCACTCATAAAGGCAGTTCCCTATGTCTAAAAAAACATTATCGATATCGTCAATTCTAATTTTGAAGTTAAAAGATAGTGTTTCACTGGCGACACAGCGTCGTCGCGGGGCGACATCGGCCTCCTAAAAATGGCAGTCACCAGTTTTCGATCGTCAAACATAAAATGCCGTCACAGGACTTCAAATCGTGGTGGAACCGCCAGACTCGCCCGACCGCGAAATCAAAAAATTGACTCGCTTTGGCCTGGAAGCGAGCAGTCAGGACATCTTAAGAAAAAGTCCCGATCGGGGCTTAGGATCAAAGCAGGTTGACTTCGGCGGCATGACCTCTCCCGCATCGGCAACCGCCATTAACTCTTCCATAGAGGTCGGATAGCAGGCAAAGCCAAGCCGCCATCCCTGCTGCGACCGCTGAATTAAGCCCGCAAGACCCGAGTCACCCGTCACATAATCAAGCCGGGGGTCTCCCCTCGCATCTTGAATACCCAGAATGGGTGCCAGGAGATAGTCTTGAAGAAAGCTGACATCCAGACTCTTGACGGGGGATGAACTCTCGGAGTCGGTTCGTCGAGTTAACTGATAAGCATGGTCATCCACCAACATCAAGAATTCTCCCCGACGCTGAGGAAGTGACGATTCCTTTGCCGGTACCGGCTCCAACAAGAAATGGGTTTTGATTTGATCTAGTAATTGATCCTCGGTAATCGAACCCAGATCTCGAACACAACGATTAAATGGTAGAACACGAAGCTGCTCAGCAGGAAACATTACAACGAGTAAATAATCCCATGGCCCATCGCCCTTGCCCTTCGCGTGACAGTCTGCTGCATAACGCAGTGTTGATGCGGCCCGATGATGCCCATCTGTCAAATAGGTTGCAGCAACATTGCTAAAACCCTCTCTTAATTGCGCAAGTGTGTCGGCATCTGTGATCTGCCACAGTTTTTGGCGAAGGCCGTCTGGCAAATCAAAATCAAGTAACGGGTCGTCTAAGAAAACTTTATCCACCACGCCATCGATATCGACTCTGCTTTTATAAGCCAAGCAGACAGGGCTTGAACTTGCTCCGACATCGTTCAAGTAACTCACAAGACGCAACTCATGCTCCTTGCGGGTCTCTTCATGTTTTCTGACAACACCAGTGCCATATTCTTTGATCGGAATTTCGGCAACAATTCCCGTTTGCGTGTGGCCATCGATCTCCACTTGATAGACAAACACGCCTTCTTTTTTACATAAAGTGAAAGCCCCGCTGTCATGCAACTTCTGTAGTTCCTCAATATTTTCGGCAGTAATCCGAGACTCCGAAGGGCGCTCGCCTTCCGGGAAATCATCGGTCGTACGCATCACATTGATGTAATTTTGTGGATGGGTCTGTCGATAGCTCAATCTTTCAGACGAACTCATTGAATCATAAGCAGGACTGACAACGGTCGTGGCGGCCCCAGCCGACACCAGATAAGGTTTGAAGGCGCGAATTTCAGTCATTGCTTAAATGCTTATCGACTAAGAATGACTTGATTTAAAAGCTGCCATGAAGTCAGTCAACGCTCTCACACCATCTGCAGGCATCGCGTTATAAATACTCGCCCGAATCCCTCCGACGCTACGATGCCCTTTTAAATTTAAAAGTCCGGCTTCGCTCGCTTCAGATATAAAGATTTTTTCCAGGTCTTCACTCGGCAATCTAAAAACAACGTTCATCACCGAGCGTGAGTCTTCCTCTACGGGGCAGCGATAAAACCCTTCGCTATTATCAATGGACTGGTAAAGATCCGCCGCCTTCTCATTTGCCATGCGCTCAATAACATCTATGCCTCCTATGTCACGCATCCATTTCAAGACCTTGCCAACCATATAAATTGGAAACACGGGTGGCGTATTGAACATCGAACCTTTATCGGCCTGAATGTTATATCGTAAATAACGGCCAATGCCCTGATTACAGTCCTGCGCAACGGATTTACGAATGATCACCATCGCCATACCCGCCGGACCCAAGTTCTTTTGAGCACCGCCATACACCAAATCAAAACGATCCCATGGAATTCGCCGCGACATATAGTCAGAGGACATATCTCCGATCATCGGCACATCTACTTCAGGCCAATCCGCGAATCGAATCCCGCCGATCGTCTCGTTTGATGTGATATGCAGGTAGCGGGTATGTGGCTGAATTTCAATCTCATTTGAAGAGGGCATCCGGGAGAAGTCGCATGCAGAGCCGTCCCATGCCGAATATGCATCGCCATAAAAACCGGCATCGGTCAACGCACCTTTCGCCCAGGTTCCTGAATTGACGTAACCCCCTTTTCTGCCTGCTCCCAACAGGTTCATGGGCACCATCGCAAACTGCAATGTCGCTCCGCCCTGTAAAAAGAGCACGTCGAATTCATCAGGCACGCCGTAGACCGAACGTACTAAATCAACTGCTTCATCATAAATCGAGACAAAATGCTTGCCCCGATGACTCATCTCGATCAGGGACATTCCAGAATCGTGGTAGTTGACGAACTCGGCTTGACCCTCCTCGAGAACTGCAAGCGGTAAGGTACAAGGGCCCGCACTAAAATTGTGTACTCTTTGATTCATTAACTCCTCCAAATTATTTTTTACGCTTGACCATTTACGCAGTGAAGAATTTTTCCCTCACTAAACGTATTAATTATCTGCAGTACGCCTTCTGATACTGCAGATTGTGCTTGCTCAGTCGAGGCCCCAATATGATGAGTGCCACAAGTGTTGGGATGACTCGCGAGGGCGGAAGAAAACTCACCTTCGCTGACTGCAGGTTCATCAGCATAAACATCAAGCCCTGCCCGAATTCCTTTTTCATCCATGGCACTCAATAACGCTGACTCCTCGACCACATCACCACGAGAGGTATTAATTAATACAGTTCCCGGTTTCATATCCGATAAAAATTCAGCATTGATCATGCCTTTCGTCTCTGGTGCGCTGGGAACATGAACACTGACAATGTCTGCTTTTCGTAATAACTCGGGCAAAGATGCAATGGTTTCAATCCCAAGATCTGATAAAGCGGCTTTTGATTCAGCGTTCCTGGAAGGTTTATCTACAACCATGACCTGAATCCCGAAAGCGCGAGCGCGCTCAGCCACTGATAATCCGAT
Source organism: Pseudomonadota bacterium (assembly GCA_018672825.1). Lineage (GTDB taxonomy): Bacteria > Pseudomonadota > Gammaproteobacteria > Arenicellales > UBA868 > UBA868. The sequence continues at coordinate 24,716 of JABHUE010000160.1, forward strand.
CGCACCGACCCCGATAATTCCAAGCTTTTGCCCCATCAACCCTTTTGCCGCAGCGTATTTTTTCTTTTTCCAATTGCCCGCCCGAAGGTCGATTACGTTCTCATGAATTCTCCTATCAATCGAGATCATCAATCCCATTGCTAACTCTGCAACCGCGGCAGCATTTTTACCTGGTACGTTACAGACAGGAATCGAACGGCTCGCCGCGAACTCCTTATCGATCGTATTCGTGCCGGCACCGGCCCGAATAATGAGTCGTAGGGATTCTCCAGACCGGATCGCATCCGCGGACACCTTAGTACTCCGAACGACCAAAATTTCACTCTCTCCGATCGCGGCGGGGAGGGTCTCACCCACAAGATCAGGCTGTAAATTACATTCATGACCCAACTCATGAAGCTGATCTACACCATCCTGTGGAAACTTATCTGCAAAAAGAATTTTCAACTTTCCTCCCATCTGACTCTTTGTATCTGGAATTTTTCGATCCGTATTCTACGACGATCGCACTCGAAACTCTCGATGAATCTCGAGTTTTTTCAAAAACAAACGACAGCGGCGATTTTTCGCCGTGAAAGTCAGAAGCATTTACTTATGTATTGCACATCTTCTTGCTTATCATTCGCTCGAACACCACGGGGAGTCTGAGTCCCAAATTGCCAAAGACGCAATCGGTACAACTCAAAGCAATTAATAACTGGAAAAATAGGCTACCCGCCGAGGAACAACTCACCCACTTTTGGATTCTCAAGAAGATCGCTACCTTTCCCCGCAATAGCGATTTTTCCAGAAACCATTACATATCCAATATCGGCAAACTCAAGACCTTTTTTGGCATTCTGCTCCACCATAATGATGGTTTTACCTTCATTATGCTGCAGGTCATTTAGGATTTCGAAAACCATATCAATAAACTTTGGCTCGAGTCCAATCGATGGTTCATCGACCAACAAGACGTCCGGATTCATGACCAACGCCCGAGAGATCTCAAGCAATCGACGTTCCCCTCCCGAGAGCACTTTCGCCTGATGTCGTCGACGAGCAGCCAGTTGCGGATATTTATCAAAAACTCTTTCTGCCGCTGCCTTCGACTCGGCGGCCTGATTTTTTAGAAACCCCCCCATCCATAAATTTTCCTCTACCGTCATTCCAGGGAAAATTGACTTATCTTGGAGAATGTAAGCGATACCAGCCTTCGCCAGTTTCTCGCTTGGGGTTAGGGACGTGACATCGAGCTGTGATTTACCCTCTCCGATCAAAATATTGCCTGAGAAAATATTATTAAATCCGAAGATTGCGTGGAGCACGGTTGACTTCCCCGCGCCATTTGGGCCAATCAGACATAAAGACTGCTTACGCGCAACGCGCAAATTAATGCCATGGAGTATCCGCATCTGCCCGTAACCCGCTTCCAAATTTTCAAGGGAAACATAGGGCTTACCTTCCGCGAGGTCATCCAACTGATTGATACTAATATCTTCTGCAATAGCAGCTGTTCGACGAACAACTTCGTCCACAGAGATAACCGTTTCAACATTTCCTGCACCGTAGCCCTTTATGCGCTCTTTTGACTTTTCAATCATCAGTGAGCTCCCAGATAGGCATCGATCACACGCTGATCGTTTTGAATCTCTGATGGCGTCCCCTCTGCGAGAAGTTGACCATGTGCTAGGCAGTAAATATGTTCGGCCATATTCATAATGACTCTCATATTGTGCTCAATAATAAATAATGTGATCCCGAACTCCTCGTTAGCCCTACGCAAGCGATCAATCAGACCATTGATTAGCGTGGGATTGATGCCGGCGGTAGGCTCATCCAGGAGAAGTCCCGTCGGCTCATTCATCAGTGCCATCGCGAATTCAAGTAATTTCTGCTGTCCAAAAGAGAGTGAGCCTGCTCGCAAAAACCGCTTTTCGTATAAACCGACAAACTCGAGTAACGATTCGGCACGCTCGTGCTCCTCGGAACCGTTTCTATTGAAAGCGTCTACAAAGCGCATCTTTCGATGCGGCAACGATATCAACATATTATCGATGCCATTCATCTGTCCGTATATCCGGGTTTGTTGAAACGTTCGCAGTAAACCCAATCGAGCAATTTTTTGCACCGGCATTTTTGAGATTTCCAACCCTTCAAAGCAAATACTGCCAGAGTCGATCGGATGGTAGCCCACAATTGAGTTAAATAAGGTTGTCTTTCCTGATCCATTGGGCCCAATCAACCCCGTAATTGCACCTTTTTTGACAGAAAGAGAAATATCGGTGTTTGCAGCGACACCGCCGTAGGATTTGCTAACATTTGTCACATCGAGGATCGATGTCATGACTGCTCATCCTCGGAAACGTCTTCAGCGACGCGTGATAAACCAAACCACTGCGGGAACTTGTCCATTACCCATCCCACAACACCTCCCTGAAAATAAACAACCGTCACGACAATCAGCGCACCCAATGCAACCCATTGCCATCCCAACAAGTAGTTCCAGGTGACTTCTTTAAAAACATGAAACAAAATAGCGCCGACCACAGGCCCCCACAATGTTCCTGCTCCGCCCAAAAGGACGCAAACCACCATAAAGATACCTAAATTAATAGTCTGGTAAGCAGTTTCGAGCGGCTCGAAGTGAATCAGTTGAAAAGCTGAAATCGCGCCCGCAACGCCAACAAAAAAGGCCGCAATCGCCCAGGCGGCCAATTTATACTGAAGGGTGTGAATCCCCATCGCTTCTGCTTTTTCTTCGTCATCTCGAATAGCATTAATCGCCGCACCAAAGCGGGTCGAGTAAAGCCACTTAGCAAAGACAAATAAAATCACCCCCGTTCCAGCAAAAAGGAAATAAAACATCACTTTGCCAACGTCATAGTCACCCGGAAACACTGGCAACGAAATGCCTTGACCGCCTCCAACCCAATCCCAGTTGGACACCAACTCACCCGCCGCAATGGCCACACCAAGAGTGCCAATTGCAAAATAGGGGCCTCGTAACCCAAAGGTGATGAAACCAATAACCACTGCGATCAAGGAGCAGAACACGCCGGCCGCTACCATACCCAGGATTAATCCCAGGAAATACTGTTGGCTTGTAAAGACATAGATGCCACCACCGAAAGCATTGTTGTACTCACCTACATCATAAACAAGGGCAATCGCAACAACCGCAGCGACGTACATCCCGGTACCATAAAACGTAATATTTCCTAAAGAGTTATAGCCCATCTGACCGCCTGTCATATCCCAAGTCAAGGCAACGATTATCATCAACCAGACGGTTGCAAGCTGAGTTTTAAAATCAGGAAATGCGAAGGGCGCAACAATGATGAAGGCAATTAGGGCGCTATAAAGATAGAATTTTTTTGACATTTTCGTTTCGCTCTCGTTCTTCTAACGCAGGCTCTGACGAACTCGCCGCTGCTGACTGAGACGATAAATAAGCACTAGCAACAGAAGAATAACCGCGATCGCCTGCTGATACCCAATGCCGAAAATATGAGCGCCATACTGCTCAAGCACTCCAATACCAAGACCTGCTGCAATCACGCCCGGCAGATTTCCTAAACCGGCAGCCGTCACAATGACAAACGCACGGATAGAGTGTGTGATTCCATAAAATGGCTGAATCACCCAAACCATCACAATGATCGCCCCGGCGGCTCCACAAATCGCTGCGTTTAGGGACCAAGTGAAAGCATAAACCTTATCCGTATTAATGCCGAGTACTCGCGCCGCGCGCGCGTCTTGAGCAGTTGCTCGAATCGCTTGGCCCATCCGACTGAACTTCATAAACAAGATAACGCCAAGGGCAAGCGCACCCGCCATTAGAACCCCTAACAACTTGGCGATTGGTACATCAATAAATCCGTCCAAAAAATACAAAGTGTCGTATCCCAAATCAACACTCTGCGTGTCCGATCCGAATAATAGATTGAGCAACTGGGCCATAATGATTGCAAGGCCAAACGTCGCAAGCAAGGTAGTGAACAGGTCGCGATCCAATATAGGGCGAATCATCAGGATATAAATTATCCATCCAATCCCTGCCATTAAAATAAAAGCAACGGGCACCCCAACTAATGCTGGCACCCCCATCTGCGTAAGCCACCAGCAGATGTATCCGCCACCGATTACAAAATCCCCCTGAGCGAGGTTTTTAACATTCATAACACCCCAAACAAGGGCAAGTCCATAAGCAGCGAGCGCGAATAACGCGCCGATCATTATGCCGTCAAGCACAATCTTGAGATTAACAACCGGAAACTCTAGAAGGAGGCCAAAATTAGATACAAACTGTTCCATGGATAATCAGGACCGAGCGTTTTATGAGTGATACCCTTTTCAAAACGAGGGTGAAGTGCGCACGTGTCAACCAAGTTCCGATCACGCGGGTTAAGGTCGCCCCTTCCCGCGTGATCGGCCCAAATCAACTACGATTTATCAAACTCGATATTAGCCTCGTGGCCAATTTACCTGATGCGAAGCGAAATCTGACGGCGCCACAACGTTGTACTTGCCGTCCTGGATCTGGCGCAAAACCATCGGTTTAGCAACATTATTGCCTGCCTCCGAAAACTTAACGTTACCGTAGAATGTTTTCAGATCAGTCGCTGCGATGGCGTCGCGGACAGCCTCTTTATCCAGAGATCCGGCTCTCTCAAAAGCATCCTTAAAGACGTATATCGCCGCTGATGCCTGCGCCAGCTGGTATGGAATAGGCCGATTTGCATAGGCGTCATACTTCGCTTTGACTTCGGAATTGAAGTTTTCTGCTGTGCCGAAGATCGGATCCTCGTAGGTGAGCGTTTCCGCCCACTGCGTCGGACACAGAATGTCATTGGCAGCGGCTCCAAACTTGCCCGTCACATCAGCAGCTTCACAGTGCGTAATGCCGATCATCGATACTTTAACGTTCTGTTCATCGATTTGCCGCACCGCGGTTGCGGCGCCCTTCGAATGCCCGCTCACAAGCAACACATCGGGTTTAAGCAATTTAACCTTAGTCAAAATTGCACTCATATCAGCAAGATCCCTAGGCAATTTTTCGTCAATGACTGCTTTCATTCCGAATCGTTTTGCATCTTCGAGCACACCCGCCCGAATATCCAACGAAAATGGATCGTTCTCAACCGCAACAGCCACTTTTACTGAAGACGGATCTTTGCCAGACGCAATTGCTTTCTCAGCGGCCAGCGCAATTGCAGAAGCAAGGTACTGCTCAGATGTAGACAGGACCGCAAATAGATATTTATAGCCCTTGTTAAATAATGACCGAGAAGCACCTTCTGCTTCGATCATCGGGATTTTGTATTTTTCAGTAACCGGAGCGATCGCTTTTGTCATGCCCGACGAGTAAGGCCCAAGCATGTACTGCACTTTATCCTGATTAATCAGTCGCTCTGCGAGTGTTGCGGCTCGATCTCCCTTCGACTCATCATCATAGTAGATGACATCAAAGTTGTAGCACTTTCCATCCACCTTAACGCCACCTGCGTCCTTTATTTTTTGAATCGCAAACTCGTATCCATTTTTAGTATGGATACCGTTGGTCGCATATTTACCGGTTAGTGATATCGCCGCGCCGAGTGTAATCGATTCACACGCAGCGGTCGCCGCCCCAGGAAGCAGCATTGTGGCACCGGCGACTAGGCCCAGTACAGAAAGGTTGGCTCTCATAGGTTACCTCCTCTTGGTTAACATTTGAGTTTTAAACTCATTCGACCTTCGATTTCTAACCAGCGGCCGATAAGTTTTTTATTTTTTATACAACTAACTCAATATTGCACAAGAATTACGGGAACACAAATAGTCGATAAAAACATCAATTAGAACCGGCTTTAACGTTTCTGCAGTCTACGACGCGGAGTTGTCGAATCCAATCGGTCGACTCCCAACGACGCAAACTTAATAAAACGGAACGCCAATAATCACCCAGTGCTATTTAATTTCGATTAGCTCAATTTCGAATATCAGTGTTTCTTCTGGGCCGATCATCCCGCCCGCACCGGTACTGCCGTAAGCAAGCGCCGGTGGTATCACAACTTCCCAACGGGATCCCTCAGGCATCAACTGTAGAATTTCCTGCCACCCTGGGATGATACTGTTCAAACCAAAAGTTGCGGGCTGATTTCGCTTGATAGAACTATCAAATTCTGCACCATGGGTAAGCGTTCCACGATAGTGCACAACAACCGTGTCGCTGGCAGCAGGTTTCTCGCCCGAACCCTCATCGAGAATTCGATACAGCATGCCACTATCGGTACGCATTACGCCATCTTGCTCAGCATACTGATTTCGAAAGGTCTCGCCTGCTTCTACTGCAAGTTGCGCATCTACCATAGTTTGCTCCTGGGTCTGTTGTTGTGCGGATGTTATTGCCGCATTCATTTCGTCAATCGTTAATGCCGGTTCATTTCCAGCAATAACATCCTCAAGCGCCTGCGCCAAAAACGCCGGATTCACATCAAGTCCTTCCGATCTGAGTTGTTGTGCAATTTGACTGCCGATCTGATATCCAATTGCATAGCTAAATTGATCTTGGGTCGTTTGAGGTTTTTCCGTTTCTGCAATTGCGTTTACAGAAACCAGCAAAGTAGTTAAGAGCGCTAGAGCACTTTTAAATTTTTTCATTTTTTTCCTTTTATAGTGAAGTCATCATCAATTTCTTTATCTACATCACGAGCACTCCCCTGAATCTCAATCGTTACATGTGAAACACGAGGGCACAGATTTTTTAATTGACTCTCGAGCTCATCAATCAATTCTTCAGAGCGCTCTAGCGTTGCGTGTACAGCCGCTCGATCCATGATGTATTCGCGCAACTTGGGATCTGCTTTACGATTCTCGGATACGGAAGCTAGCATATCGCTCTCGTTTTGATCAATTCGATTTCTGAGTCCGGAAAGAATAGCCTCTTCCCTGAACTCGACTTCTGCTACGAGTACTGTGTGGTTCTCGTCCAAAACAATGCTGCGCAAGTCATGATATCTCTCTATCTCGCGGTGGGCCTTAGCAATCATCTCAAATACGGCCTCTGCGTCAGGGTCTCGAACCGCGAGAAGTAAGCGCATATTTACCGCCCCCAGTATTACAGCAGTCACCCCCAGCATCAGTGCAATGACTATGGAAAAGGAGACGTCCCAGATCATGTTTCCTGAAATTCGGGACATTAAAATCCCAGTCGCCGCAAAAACGACTCCTGTTACCGCAACAGCGTCTTCTAGCAAAACCGCGAGCAGTGTTGGATCGCTCGGCCGAAACAATTTCTGCCATGGTGAAAGATTTTCATCAACAGCGCGGCGCTTGAACTCACGCCAAGCAACACCTAGAACATAGCCTTCAATGAGAAGGGCGAGCATTAACACAAGTCCGCCCAGCCACATGGCGTCAAAACTGACGCCCCCTATATTTATAATCGTCTCGGTCGGGCTTTCTCCGACCCGGTCAAAGACATGCCAAGCATGGGCTAACCCGAGGCCACACCCAATCGAAAAAAGACCGATGGCGCTCCAAAGATTCCATAGATATTTTTTTTGCCCGTGACCAAACGCGTACTGGTTATCGGCTGCCCTCTTACCCTGAATCAGACCAATTAACAGAAAAATTTGATTCAGCGTGTCCATGAGACTATGGACCGCCTCATTCATCATCGCAGCAGAATGCGTCGGCACTGCTACAGCGAACTTAAGCACTGTAAGAATGCCGTTACCAGCAATTGCTGTAATAACAGCACGTTGGGATCCTGAAGCCATCGGTTTTAGAAAATCGAGAAAAAGATTCGAATGTTTATGTGAACCAGTTAGCGCAAGTATACTAAGGAATGTTCAAACTTCGGAACCTTGAAACCTCACTAGAATTGATATGCCGATTGATCGAAAATTACTAGAAATTCTGTGTTGCCCCGCCACCAAACAATCGCTTGTCGCCATGTCCTCGGACGAACTTTCCGCGATCAACCTGAAAATAGCTGCCGGGGAGATCACTAACTCTGGCCAAAAAATTGTCACTCAACTTCTTGAAGAGGGATTGATTACTCAAAACCGTTTGAGAATATATCGAGTAGACGACGGCATTCCTGTGATGCTGGAAGCCGAGAGTATTTCTGCCGATCAGCTTGAAGATCTTTAGCCTAATCCAATCATTAAAGATAAATAAGCGTGAGAGTCACGCATCTTCCGCGGCGTAATGCGCCATCAGTATTCGGGCCACCTCAGGACGCGCAAACTCTGGCGGGAGATCCTCTCCTGCCGCCAACATCTCTCGAACACGAGTTCCTGAGAGAAGAACAAAGTCTTCCTTATGATGGTCCGGCGCGTCACGCATCATCACAACACGATTGAGTTTCCTTGAATAAGCAGTATGGTCTGCACAGAAGATTTCGATCTCGAGCGCGCCATCGGGAACCGAATGATCAAATATCGTTTGGGCATCAAAAGCGCCATAATAATCTCCGACACCCGCGTGATCCCGACCTACAATTAAATGCGTACACCCTGCATTTTGCCGGAACACCGCGTGTAGAACGGCCTCCCTGGGTCCTGCATAGAGCATATCAAATCCATATCCTGTGATCATGACTGAGTTAGGCGGAAAATAAAGTTCAACCATCTTACGAATAGCCGCATCTCTTATGTCAGCCGGGATATCCCCAGGTTTAAGCTTCCCAAGCAGCATATGGATCAGAACGCCATCCGCGCCCACCGCATCACGAGCCATCTTGCATAATTCCTCATGGGCTCTATGCATTGGGTTCCGAGTTTGAAACGCGACCACTGTTTTCCATCCCCTCTCGCTAATCTCCTCACGAATCTGGACTGCCGTCCTGAAGGTTTCAGGAAAATCTTTTTCGAAATAGCTGAGATTTAAAACTTCGATCGGGCCTGCAATCACCTGATCGCCTAAAGCTTTAAAGGTGGCAACCCCTGGATGCTCTGAATCCGTCGTACCATAAACATGCAGGGCAATTTGTTCAATCTCTTCGGGTGACAACGCCTCGACTGACTCAACCTCTTGAATCGCCATCACAGGCTCGCCCACGATATTGGGATCACGGAGCGCAATACGATCTCCCACGTTAACCACATGATCTAAAGTCGTAATATTTGCAACCGGAACAGGCCAAAAAAGTCCATCCGACATTCTCAACTCAGTCGAGACACTTAGGACATCCGCCTTATTCATGAACCCTTTCAATGGCGTGAAATAACCCGCACCCAGCATGACAGCATTTGCGGCCGCTGCCGAATTTACAACCAGCTGCGGCAGGGTCCTCGCTTCTTCCAGCAAATTTTCGCAACGAACAGAATCAGCGACAAGCAAAGGGGTTAGAACTTCTGAGCCATGGGGTTTAATCATTAAATTATCTCTAAATTTGTTTACGAGACTCGGACGGTCACGTGTTTTTTCAGCCAGACGTTTCAAGAAACTCGTCATTAAAAATAGCACTTTTCGCATAAGTAACGAAACAAGTATTTTTAATTACGGCATAAAACGGTATTCACGTCGCATACAACATCGGGGTGACCTCTTATCCAGCGTGGCACTGCCGCCTCGATCGCACGCCCGCAGCCAGGGTCTCAAGCAGTTGAGTAGTCGCATCCCACCCGATACAAGCATCTGTGATGCTTTGCCCATAGGTTAACGACTGGCCCTCAACAATATCTTGCCTTCCGCTGATTAAGTGGCTTTCAATCATCACGCCCATCACCCGATCTTCGCCCGCACCAAGCTGTTCACATACCGATCTCACCACGTCTGACTGGCGTTCAGGATCTTTACCACTATTCGCGTGACTGCAATCCACCATCAGTCGTGCGGAAAGCCCTGCCTTGACCATCAGGGAGCCCGCCTTTTCTACCGACTGGGCATCAAAATTTGGTTCCTTGCCACCTCTCAAAATAACATGTCCATCTTCATTCCCTGTCGTCGAGAATATGGCGGACCGACCATCTTTTGTCAGTGACAGAAAATGATGAGGATGAATTGAGGCGCCAACGGCGTCCACTGCTATTTTTAAATTACCGTCAGTGCCATTTTTAAAACCCACGGGGCAAGACAATCCAGAGGCAATCTCCCGATGAAGCTGACTTTCTGTCGTTCGGGCTCCAATCGCGCCCCAGCTCACGAGGTCGGCGATATATTGAGGTGATAATAGATCCAGAAATTCCGTTCCCGCTGCGACACCTAGCTCCGCGATGTCGGAAAGCAGCTTGCGCGCGATCCGTAATCCGCTATTAATATCGAACGAACCATCCAGGTTCGGATCATTGATCAGACCTTTCCATCCCACGGTTGTACGAGGTTTCTCAAAGTAAACCCGCATCAATACAATTAGTTCCTCTTTATGACGCTCGACCAACGGAGCCAAGTGCCGCGCATAGTCAATTGCCGCACTGGAATCATGAATAGAGCATGGGCCCGTCACAACTACCAAGCGATCATCTTCTCCCTGCAGCACGCGATGGATGTCGGCACGATGCGATGCCACCACTCGTGCTGCCCGATCGCTAATTGGGATCTCAGACATGATCGTGGCAGCGTTTGCCACAGCCTGAATATTTGCGATCCTGAGATCGTCAGTTTTACTCATTTGCACAGCCGTTTACTTTTGGAAGCGTAAGTTTAAAACCGCATCATCATTTTTTGGGGCACGCAGTATATCACTGCTCCTTCTTTCCAGAGCCTCAATCTGCTCCCAGAAAGACAACCATCATCTGAATCGACATTAAATTTTAGGCATCTAATCAAATTTGTTTCATTTGCATTATTGGCGACACCTTCGCTTAACGGTAGATACCCGTAGTATCATCGACGCAACGCTTCAACTTGATTTCCTCATATGTCGCAAGAAATAGATAAGAAGCAACAGGCCGAGTGGGAAAAACGCTACATTGATAAGAAAACGGCCTGGGATCGAGGAGACGTTAGTCCAGCGCTTGAAAAAACGCTTTCAAAAATACCCGAGCCACCATCTAAAGTGTTGATTCCGGCCTGCGGACGGGGCCATGAGGTTGTTTCTTTAGCAGCGCTTGGGTTCGACGTCACGGGAGTAGATTTTGCACCAAGCGCGATTCACGATCTTAAATATCGCCTGAGCCGTAAGAATCTGATTGCAACCCTAATCGACACTGATCTGTTTGAATGGGAGCCAAGCGAGTCTTTTGATGTCATTTATGAACAAACCGCTCTATGCGCGTTGAACCCTGACTTGTGGCCCGAATATGCGAGGCGACTGTATCACTGGCTGCGACCCGGCGGAATATTGGTTGGCATGTTCATGCAAACAAATCGAGACGGAGGTCCACCCTGGCATGTATCACTCACCACTCTCCAAGAGCTATTTCCTAAAACATTATGGGGTTGGTCAGACAATCTTAATGAAATCATCGAACATCCTAGCGGGCTTCAGGAGCGCTTCATCACCCTAAAACGTCAAGATTGACTAGAAATCTAATATTTCTATGTCCAAAATGTTGCAACCTTTGAATGGGTTGCCTAGAGTTACGGCTTCAGACATTTAAGAGACCCTTCGTGATGAGATTTCTTTCATCCCTTACTGTTTTATTTGCATTTTTCTTAACTATCAGTCCAGCCTTCGCGGCGGGCGATATTGCAGCCGGAAAAGACGGCGCTGCCACCTGCATGGGCTGCCATGGCGCGCCTGGCATCAGAAACGCTTATCCCGTGTTCCGAGTCCCCAAACTGGGCGGCCAACAAGAACAATATCTTGTTGTCGCACTAAAAGCGTACCAATCCGGTGAGCGAAGTCATCCCACGATGCAAGCGCAGGCCGGTTCTCTAACCGACATCGAAATCAACAATATTTCGGCTTACTTTAATACCCTTGCTGGATCGGGAACAGTAGAGCGTGGTGGAGGCGATGCAGAAGCAGGCGCTGCTAAAGCGCAAGCCTGCTTTGCTTGTCATGGCCAGGGTGGAAGTAAGCCCATTACGCCGATGTATCCGATACTCGCCGGCCAATATCCTGACTACCTTTCTCACGCACTGAGCTCGTACAAAAGCGGCACGAGAAACAACGCCATCATGAAAAGTTTTGCGGCGACACTGAGCGATAAAGACATCGATGACATTTCCGCTTACTTCGGGAGTCAAGCGTCACCCCTCTCAACTCCTGTCAACTGGTAGCGACATAACAAGGAGCGTGATTGATTATCGCGCTCCTTAAATAATTGACATCCCGTAACTGTTGTTACAAACGTGTATTTCAAAAGATTAATCCGACCTGTCATAACCTATGACTGAAGACGTAGTTACGCCCTCCCATTTTATTCGCCAACTAATCTCAAAGGATATTGCAGCCGGGCGATATCCAGATGGGATTGCCACACGATTTCCTCCCGAGCCGAATGGCTACCTTCATATTGGTCATGCCAAATCAATCTGCCTTAACTTTGGCGTTGCCCAAGAATTTGGTGGCGTGTGCTTTCTCCGCTTTGACGATACCAACCCCGACCGAGAGAGCCCCGAATTTGTCGAGTCAATTCAGCAGGATGTTCGTTGGCTGGGCTTTGATTGGGAAGACCGTCTGAGACATGCCTCGGATTACTTTCAGCAGCTCTTCGATTTTGCCGTTGGTCTGATTGAAAGCGGAAATGCCTATGTTTGTGACCTAAGCGCGGATGAAATTCGGACAACCCGAGGGACGCTCACCTCGCCTGGGTCCAACAGTCCTTTCAGAGATCGGAACCCTGAGGAGAATCTCGAACTCTTCAATAAAATGCGCGCGGGCGAGTACGATGATGGCAGTCGCGTCTTACGCGCACGGATCGATATGGCATCGCCTAACATCCACTTAAGAGACCCCACGCTCTATCGCATACGGCGTCAGACTCATCATAATACCGGGGATTCTTGGTGTATTTACCCTATGTATGACTTCACGCATCCATTGTCAGATGCAATCGAAGGTGTGACCCACTCGCTATGCACTCTAGAGTTTGAGGACAATCGTGCGCTTTATGATTGGGTTCTTGAGCATGTTTCCCCACCGAGTCGCCCTTACCAAACCGAATTCTCGCGACTCTCTCTTGAGTACACGGTTGTCAGCAAACGTCTGCTGACACTATTGGTCTCAAGAGGAGTTGTATCTGGATGGGATGACCCAAGAATGCCAACGTTATCTGGAATGCGTCGCCGGGGTTTTCCACCTGAGGCAATTGTTGATTTCTGCAGTCGAATTGGCGTGACCCGAAATCAGCAACATGTCGAAATAAGCGTGCTTGAGAATTGTGTTCGAGAGGCTCTCAACCCAACAGCACCCAGAGCCTTTGGCGTTTTGCGCCCTTTGCGGGTAGTGATCGAAAACTATCCCGAAAACGAGGAAGAATTTCTCGAAGCACAAAACCATCCAAACGACCCCTCGTTAGGGGTCAGGCAAGTTCCTTTTTGCCGTGAAATCTTTATCGAACAAGATGATTTTATGGAAGATCCACCACGGAAGTTCTTCCGGTTGGCTCCGGGTCGGGAGGTTCGTCTGCGATATGCCTACCTCGTGACATGTACCTCAGTTATTCATGATGAAAATGGCAATGTTTGCGAAGTCCGATGCACATATGACCCACAAACGAAGGGAGGTAACACGCCCGATGGGCGGAAAGTAAAAGGAACCATTCACTGGGTCTCAGCAAAACATAGCCTCAACGCCGAAGTAAGACTTTACCAACCTCTTTTTAAAGACCCTAACCCCAAGTTCGACAGTGATACGGAACTGGAGCAGACTCTCAACCCAGACTCGTGCGAAACAGTTGACAACTGCAAACTAGAACCCAGCCTAGGTGATGCTGGAATCGGTAGCCCGATTCAACTAGAACGGTTGGGATATTTTTGCGTGGATCCGTCAAGCACCAATCAAAAAAGAATCTTAAACCGTACAGTCTCGCTTAGAGACACCTGGGCGCGAGTAAAAGAAAAATAAGTGCCCTAGTTGTTGGAGGGTGTTGCGAGGCGTAAATTTGAGCGCCATCTCGTGAGATTGGCTTGAAGTATTAAAGCGCTAGGCGTAACAACTAACGTCAACAATGTAGCGAAACTTAGGCCAAAAACAATCGAAGTTGAGAGTTGGGTCCACCACTGGGTTGAAGGCGCTCCTTGCGTAACTTCCCGAGCTAGAAAATCAATATTGATACCGAGCATCATGGGTAAAAGCCCAAGTATCGTCGTAGCGGTCGTAAGCATCACCGGACGTAAGCGTTGAACACCAGTGCGGAGAACGGCTTCAACAGGATCTGAAACAGATGTTCTCAGACGGTTATAGGTGTCAATAAGCACAATGTTGTTATTCACAACAATACCCGCCAGCGCGATGACCCCAATGCCGTTCATCACAATGCCAAAAGGTGCACCCGTGATCATGAGTCCCAATAAAACGCCCACAGTCGACATCACCACCGCAAACAGGATCAAGCCTGCCTGATAAAAGCTGTTGAATTGGGTAATTAGGATCAACGCCATCAAAAACAGTGCCACCGAAAAGGCTTTCCCCAAAAAAGCTTTAGCTTCCGCTTGCTCTTGATCCTCACCTTTAAAGCTGACCTGAATTTTTGGATCAAGTTGCGCGCTTTTTATCCAATCCCGTAGCATTTTAAGTTTGCGGTCAACGAGCACTCCCTCCTCGACATCAGCCTTCACTGTAATCACCCGAAATCCATCTACACGGCGTAGTCGGCCAGTCTTCGGCTTTGCCTCACGCTGTACAAAATTTGAGACCGGTACAGCACCCAGACTCGTATTGACCCGAACCTGATTGAGACCAGTCACTGTCCGATTAGCCTCTGGAAACCGTACCCGAATATCGATCTCGTCCTCACTGTCATTAGGTCGATACTTACCAATCTTATAGCCCGCAGTCGTCATCTGAATCATATTGCCGATACTGCCAATATCAATTCCAAACTTGGCAGCCTGCGTCCGATCAACCTGAAGCGTCCAATCAATCCCAGGCAAAGACCGGGAGTCTTCAATGCTGGTTAATCCGGTCATGCTGTCCAATTTCGCTCGCACGTTGGCCGCAGCACCCTCAAGAATTTTGGGATCATAAGACGCAAGCTGAATCTGAATCGGCTTGCCCACCGGGGGGCCACCCTCCTCTTTGCGCAGATCTAAAATAACACCCGGCAGATCAGCCAGTCTTTCCCTCATGAGATCAAATATTTCAGCCACTTTTGGCCGGAACCGCCAATCTCCAAATTCTAGGGACACTGAACCGACAATATCCTCCGCTTCCTCACTATTCTGATCCGCCCCAACCCGGGTGTAAAAAGTCTGCACCCCATTAACTTTCAATACCCGAGTCTCGACCTCACGCATGATCGCATTCTGCTCATCTATGGAAAGATTCCCCCTGGCTCGCACCTGAATCTGGGCGTTATCTGGCTCAATGTCTGGAAAAAATTCAACGCCGGGACCCAAACGACCATAAATCATGAACATACCGATTAATAATACGACCGCCGAACCTAAAATTGTTTTCGGACGACTCACCGACCAACGAAGGATAGACAAATACCGTCCTGTAAAACCTTTTGTTGCATTGAGATCACCCTGATCCCCTGCCTTTATTGTTTCAAGGGCGCGCTTGCTGATCATTGAGCGCCTGCCGATCAATCCGCCTAGTATTGGCACAAAAACAAGAGCCATTCCTAAGGACGCCACTAAAGTGATGAGCACCGTCATCGGTAGATACTTCATGAATTCACCGACCACGCCTGGCCAAAACACGAGCGGTAAAAACGCCGCTAGGGTCGTTGCCGTGGAGGCAATGATGGGCGCCGCCATTCGCCGAGATGCTTCCAAATAGGCCTGCCGCTTGGCTAATCCCTCGCTGAGTTTCCGATCTGCGAATTCAGTGACGACAATGGCGCCGTCAACCAGCATCCCCACCGATAAAATGAGACTAAAGAGAACGACAATGTTGAGGGAAACATCCGCAAGATAAAGCATTAATAATGCAGCTAAAAATGAACCAGGGATTGCAATTCCAACTAACAGGCCGCTACGCACGCCGAGGGCAGCAACAACGACCACCATGACAAGAATTACGGCACTAAGAACACTGTTTTGTAGATCACCCAACATCGTTTTAATCTGATCGGATCGATCCTGGGTAAAACTAACTTCAACAGAATCACGCAACGTATCGGGCCAATTCGCCTGATGCGTTTTAACAACCTCGCGTACTTTGGCAATTGTTGCGATTACATTTTCACCTGTTCGTTTTGAAACTTCGAGCGCAACCGCTGTTTTCCCGTTCACACGAGCAAAAGACTCTGGATCGCGGAAGGTTCGCCTTACATCTGCAATATCGCCAACCGTTACGACCGCGTCGCCGTCGACCAGTACTGGAAGTCCAGCGATATCCATCACGCTCTCAAAAAGACCGGGAACCTTAATCGAAAACCGGCCCTGACCTGTATCCTGCACACCCGCCGCAACCAACAAATTTGCACCACTTACGGCAGTCGCCGCAAGCGCCGGATCAAGACCGTAGCTTTCCAACTTCAATGGATCAACGATTGCCTGCACAACTTCATCGCGATTTCCCGCGATATTGACCTCAAGAACCTCCCCAATTCCCTCGATCGAATCCTTAAGGTCTCGCGCCAAACGATAGAGCGCACGATCTGGAGCATCTCCTGAAAGAATGACAACAATCACGGGAAATAAACTGAAATTGACTTCATGAATCTCAGGGTCATCAGCAGCAGCAGGGAGATTTCCTTTCGCTAAATCAACACCTTCGCGTACGTCGGTTAACGCGGCTGCTGCATCGAATCCTGCGTCAAATTCGAGAAGAACATTCGCGCCACCCTCATAACCGGTTGACCGTAACTCCTTCACTCCTTCAATGCTTTTAAGCTCTTGCTCAACCGGTCTGATTAAAAGTCGCTCGGCATCCTCAGGTGAAATTCCGTCAAGATGAAGCGTGACATAAATGATAGGGATATCAATATCAGGCTCTGATTCCTTCGGGATGTCTTTATAAGCAATCGATCCTGACAACAGAATAAAAATCAGAATGAGGATTACGGTTCTCGAATACCCAAAGGCGGACTGAATCAAACTCATTGTTTTGCTACGGACTAGTGGGAACCGAGATCACGCGCTGTCCTACCGCTACAAACTCATGCCCCATCGTTATCAAATTGACGACCTCCGGCAAACCTGAAAGCCACATGCCATCTGGAGTGTCCGAAATTAATTCGACCGGCAAAAACCGGACCTCGTCCTCAGCATCCACAATCTTCACGCCAATACGGCCCTGATCATCGAGAGTCAGGACGGCAGGACTCAGTAGATGAGCTCGCGCAAGGCCTAGGCTCAAGCCAATCTTTGCCGTTCTGCCACTCGCAATCGCTAACTCCTTATTGGGCGCAGTCACTTCAATCTTGAACGTTCGAGTGGCGCTATCGCTGAGCTTCGAGACGAATGTGACAATGCCCTCAAGATTGCCGCCTCCCAAAAAAGTTAGGGATGCCGGCATTCCAACCTTTACGGTTGAAATATCGTACTCCGATACCTGACCCTGAACTTTTATCTTTGAAAGATCAATGATCTTGTATACCGCGTGACCCACGTCCACGAAATCACCAATTTCCACAAACCTTTCTTCAATAACACCACCAAAAGGCGCTCGGATCTGGGTGCGCTCAATCTCTAACTCTGCGGATTTTAGTGAAGCCCTCGCGGAATCAAGATTAGTCTCCGCCCGCGTTAACTCAGTCTCCGACTGCAGGTTTTTTTTAGATAACTTGAGAGCCGCATCGAATTCCGATTGACGCAATTTAACAACTGCACGTGCCTCTCGAAGTGTAAATTCACGATCTTCCAGACCAATTGTGGCAAGAAGCTCATTTTTTTTAACGCTTGCCCCTGTCCTGACGTTCAGACGCGCAATTATGCCTTTCGACTGTACGTCCACTTCAACACTTCGGTTCGAAGCCGTGACCCCCATTAAACCTAAAACCTGATCGACATCTTCCGCCCTTGCGAGACGAGTCTGGACGGTGGGAATATTCGCGGCTGGCCGCAGCGAAAGATCGCCTGAATCCGAGCCTGATAACGGGGCGATAGACTCCTCCGATTGACTCAAAAATCCTGATCCAATCCAGGCCGAGACACCTAGCAAAAGCCCCAGAGCGATCCAAACAGACTTGCTCATCAAAATACTCCCATTAGTTGGTTGTCGATTGACCACTGAACTGAGAGGTCGTCGCAGATTTACGCGTTCCTACCCAAGGTTGGGTGACGTTAAAAAGCGCCACACGTGAATTTTTTATCAGAACACGTCACGCGTTGAGCAAACAATCTAACAGCGCCTTTTCCTCAATTATATCGAAACAAAAGTGAAACTTTAATCTGTATGCGAAAAAATCGTATGCAATTTCTAGATACTTACTCGTCCGATCCGCGTCTGTGAAAAATCAAATGCCGAGGTAACGCGCTTTTAAGTCAGCATCATCAACCAACTCCCTTGAAGACCCTGCCCAAACTTGCTGGCCTTTCTCGATAACGTAGTGGAAGTCCGATATATCGATGAACTCGTCGA
>JABHUE010000098.1 GCA_018672825.1 Pseudomonadota bacterium
CAAAGATCGTCGACAATTGAGGTTTGTGAGCCTCATCCGAGTCGTCCGTCGCCAATCGAAGCGTCTGAACCCTCCGATTAACCCAAATATTAGATCAATACCATGAGCAAAAAGATAAACGCCTTTTACGCCCAGTCAGGTGGTGTGACTGCTGTCATCAACGCGAGCGCCAGCGGTGTGATCGAAACCGCCAGGGCGCATCGAGACCAAATTGGCAAGGTCTTCGCGGGCCGAAATGGAATTATCGGCGCTCTAACAGAGGACCTCATTGATACCTCTCGAGAGAGCGCCAGCGCAATTGCAGCCTTAAGATCAACGCCCTCCGGGGCATTTGGTTCCTGCCGATACAAACTCAAAAGTCTTGAGGAAAATCGTATCGAATACCAACGGCTCATTGACGTTTTTAAGGCGCATAACATTGGCTACTTTTTTTATAACGGAGGGGGTGACTCAGCTGACACCTGTCTGAAAGTCTCTCAGCTATCGAAAAAAACGGGTTACCCCATTCAAGCGATTCACATACCGAAAACCGTCGATAATGATCTTCCCATCACGGATAACTGTCCCGGCTTTGGATCTGTCGCAAAGTACATCGCAGTTTCAACCCGAGAAGCGAGTTTTGATGTCGCATCGATGGCGAAAACGTCAACAAAAGTATTCATTCTTGAGGTCATGGGGCGTCATGCTGGCTGGATAGCAGCGGCGGGCGGTATGGCGAGCGATGAAAATACACCTATTCCTGTGGCAATCCTATTCCCCGAAATAAAATTTGATCGAAAAAGATTCATTAAAAAAGTAAAAGACAGCATCACAAAGTTCGGATACTGCTCAGTCGTTGTCTCCGAAGGCGTTCGAAGCGGAAACGGGCGCTTTCTCGCAGATCAAGGCCTGAAGGACGCGTTTGGCCACGCGCAGCTGGGAGGTGTGGCTCCCGTTGTCGCGTCGATTATCAGAGAAGATCTTGGCGTCAAATATCATTGGGCAGTTGCTGACTATCTTCAGCGTGCGGCCCGTCATATCGCCTCTAAAACCGACGTAGAGCAGGCCTATGCAACGGGTGTTTCCGCAGTCCAAATGGCGCTGGCAGGCAAGAATGCGGTGATGCCAGCGATTATCCGGAGTTCTGATCAACCCTATCGCTGGAAAATAGGAGAAGCGAAACTGACGCGCGTCGCCAACCGCGAAAAAATGATGCCACGTAATTTCATTACCACCGACGGGTTCGGCATCACTGAGCGCTGCAGGCGCTATCTGTCACCGCTGATGCGAGGTGAAGATTACCCCACCTATGACAAGAATGGCCTGCCAAAATACGCGCGATTAAAAAACATCGCCGTTAAAAAGAAACTTGATGAATCCTTTGAAATCTAGCATTACCTCGACCTAAGACCTTACCGAAATTACGCAGGTTTTATTTAAATGAATTGCGATCAAGCAATCGTCGCTCCAGCTCACTTTGGATTAACGTTTTTATGAACTCATCAAGCGAATCAGCTGAAATAATATCAAGCGAGCCTTTTTTTATATCCGAAGGCAATGAAATCACGATTTTTGAGGCTGCCTGGAAAAATCAACTGCCCATACTCCTCAAAGGGCCCACGGGATGCGGCAAAACGCGCTTCATGGAGCATATGGCCTGGCGCCTTCAACGACCGCTGGTCACCGTCTCATGTCACGATGACTTGACCGCGTCTGACCTCGTGGGTCGCTATCTCATCATTGGGGGTGAAACAAAATGGATTGACGGGCCTTTGTCAGCAGCAATTCGAAGCGGCGCGTTATGCTATCTCGATGAAGTGGTTGAGGCGCGCAAAGATACAACCGTGATTATTCACCCGCTGGCAGATGATCGCCGCCAATTGCCGATTGAAAAAACCGGCGAATTGCTCAATGCGCCGCCGGAGTTTTGTCTGGCGGTTTCGTATAACCCGGGGTACCAAAGTGTTCTTAAGGATCTTAAGCAAAGCACCCGACAACGATTTGTTGCGATCGAGTTTTCATATCCTTCAGAATCGCTCGAACGCGACATCGTCGTTAAAGAATCCAGCATTGATGCCGATACGGCGATGCGGCTGGTTCGCTTTGCAGGAATGACCCGCAATCTAGCCGGAAATGGTCTTGAAGAAGGGGCCAGCACCCGACTGTTGGTCCATGCCGCCAAATTGATGGTCAGCGGCATTGATCCTAATACTGCTTGCCAGAGTGCTATTACCGAGTCTCTAACCGATGAGCCTGAAATGCTCGAGGCCGTAAAAGAGCTTGGGGCGACGCTTTTTTAAACAACAAATAAATTAACTTAAAATAAAGCAACCTAACTGAAGAAACATTCAATGACTTTACCCCATCAGAAACCCGTTCTCGGCATTATTGGCGGGAGCGGCTTATATGAGATTGACGGCCTGGAAAACATCCGCTGGGAAAAATTTAAATCTCCGTTCGGTGAGCCCTCAGATGAGTTAATGTTTGGTCAGTTAGATGGAGTCCAACTGGTCTTTCTGCCACGTCATGGAAGAGGGCACCGCCTCAGCCCCAGCACAATAAACTATCGGGCAAACATCGATATTCTCAAGCGCGCTGGCGTAACCGATATCATTTCGCTGTCAGCGGTGGGTTCTTTCCGTGAACACCTTCCGCCCGGCACCTTTGTCATTGCTGATCAATTTATTGATCGCACCTTCGCTCGTGAAAAAAGTTTTTTTGGCACCGGGATGGTGGCACACGTCTCAATGGCTCACCCTGTGAACGCTCGCCTCGGCGACTGGTGTCAATCCGCTTGTGAACGGCTCGACATCAAAATGCAACGCGGCGGAACCTATCTCGTGATGGAAGGCCCCCAGTTTTCAACATTGGCCGAATCAGAGTTATACCGGCAATGGGGTTGTGACGTGATTGGCATGACCAATATGCCCGAAGCAAAACTCGCTCGCGAAGCTGAAATACCTTACTGCACGGTTGCAATGGTGACCGACTTTGATTGCTGGCACCCGGAGCATGACAATGTCGATGTGGCGGCGGTTATCAACGTGCTCACCCAAAATGCGGGCCATGCGAAAGAGCTGGTACGCGCCGTTGCCAAAAAGATGAACGAACGGCCTGCAATATGCCCATCTGGAGACGACCGGGCGCTAGACACGGCTTTAATCACGCACGAGAGCGCGCGTGAACCCACCATCCTGAAAAAGCTGGATGCCGTTGCGGGCCGACGGCTTCAAGAGACTTAATATGAAAATTGAAACCCTTGTTCGATCCATCCCTGACTATCCCAAGAGTGGGGTAATTTTTAGAGATATCACGACCCTGCTGCAAGACCCGCAAGGATTTCGCTATACCGTAGACCAGCTGGTTGCGCCGTTCGCGGGCAGCCAAATTGACTGCGTTGCGGGCATTGAGGCCAGAGGCTTTATCCTGGGCGGGGCGGTGGCGCACCAGCTTTCGGTCGGCTTCGTTGCGATTCGAAAAAAAGGCAAGCTACCTTGGCAAACCATTTCGGAGGAGTACCAGCTTGAATATGGCAGCGACGAAGTCGAAATTCATACCGACAGCCTCATCGCTGGCCAAAATGTACTCATTTTGGATGATCTGATTGCCACTGGAGGCACGGCCTGTGCGGCGGTAGCCCTTGTCCGCAAAACCGGTGCTCATGTTGTCGGTGCCAGCTTTGTCATTGACCTCCCCGATCTGGGAGGGCGGAAGAAGCTTTCGGAAATGGATGTCCCCGTCCGCACGTTAATCGATTTTGCCGGCGACTAGTCGCAAGAAAGGCGAGAAAACAAACAAACCGTCATGGTAAAACCATCGGCGGTTGACCCGCACGTGACCGAATTTTGTTGATAGCGGTGTGCACGGCAGACAGACCGACAATCCTTCTCTCCAACTCCCGCTTGCCGGGAAAATCCAACAAACTGATCCCGATCAGCAAGGTGAGAATACCTTGACCCGGAAGCACCAACATCAAAATCCCCATCACCACCAACAAGACGCCAACTAGGTTTTTTGTAACCAGCGCAACGACTCGCAGTAGCGGATGCCGTGATCGCCACCCGCCGGGCGTCGTATCTGACCGAGTAAAATAGTCAGGACTCATTCGAGCAATCGCGACATAAATCAGCACCGCATAGACAGCCGCCAACACAAGAGAACCCACTAATATCGCACCGGTCAACCCGGGATGCGCTTTGAACCAACTTAAAATAGCATCCATTTCTTCACGTCTCGCCAGCATCAGTCGACTGAATCAATGATCCGCTTTTCTGAACGAGAAGAGATCGCGTCGAATCGAATTAAAATAACATGGGCGAACTATACTTAGTGCTCAGATAAAAATCATATTCCGATGCACACCTCCTCAGCACGCCTCAGCGCCGATCAAATTTTAGAGCAACTGAACCAGACTCTAGACCCTGTCCTTTCCTCGAGTCGAACCGCTGCCCGCCCAGCAGCCGAATTAGCGTTATGCAGCTACCCTGAACAATCGTTCGCGCTTCGCTGGCTTGAAATTATCGCCCGAACCAACTCTGAACTTGGATTTCAATTTATAGCCCACGTGCCGCATGCCTTTCGCAATATGAGTTTAGATCAGGTCGAAACATGGCTCATTCGGGCGATGGATATTTATGACCGACAAGGTCTTTATCCCGGCAGCCAATCTCTTGCAAACGTTGATGATTTTCTGAGGACGCTCGAATCGTCAAAACGCGAAGTGCGTCTCGACAGCCGGTTGAATTCAATATTAGTTCACTATCTCGACGGGCTTTCCGCTCGGTCGCTTCATATCAAATCAGGCACAGCGCCTACGACGGATACAGAAACGATCTTTCTCCCCCAGACGCTTGACGTCTTTAGTTCAAAAGCACAAAACACCGCACTCTATCGAATGCTTGTCACCCAGTTGTGGGCACAAACCTACTTTGGCACCTTCCGGCGCAAAGACCAAAAAACCCCAACGCTTTCCGATCAACTTGATCAATACAGTGACCCAGCGCGAGCGCGGGTAATTTTTCAACGCGTTGAGCAGGCCCGTCTCGATGCATGCATTAAACGTTCCTTCCCCGGGCTTGCCCGTCAAATGAAAGCACTGAACACGACTGCTGAAGGCTCTAAATGGCACACGTTGATCGAGCCTCTTTTAAACCCTCACTGTACGGTCGAGGACTCACTCGAACTGGTCAGCACGCTTTACCATTCAAAAGCCGTGATTCCAGAATCATTACCCTGGGCTTGTGAGATTGACATTATTCATGGGCAACAAACAACCGACGCGCGGGTGGCGAAAAACCAGCGTGAGCTGACGGAAGCATTATCAAACTGGCTCGAGGATGATATGCAACGTACCGATATTCTCGATTCGATGAAAATTGAAAATGCCGCAAATGATGCCAGCACCGATCAAGACCCGCCTTCGTTTACCCTGAGTCTTGATGGCACCGTCCTTACGCCCCCAGAGGAAATCCAAAATCTGATGCACTCGATATTTCTCGATCTTGGAGAAATACAATCATCCGGGTCATCGGGCACTTCCGAGGACGATCAATATGACGGGCACTCCCCAGGTGGACCCCCTGAATCATCGGCAGAATCACCGATAGCAGCGCCAGAGGACGCCCTGGTTTATGACGAATGGGATTTCCGGCGAGGGCACTATCGAAAAGCGTGGTGCTACCTAAAAGAGCTCGAAATGCCGGAAGGAAAAATCGACTTCTACGCACAAACCATTGAAAAATATAAGGGTTCTTTGATTTCGTTGCGGCGGAGTTTTGAAACGCTGCGTAACCGAACCCAGCGACTAAAACACCAAAAAAATGGCGACGAGATCGATCTGGACGCGTTAATTGATGCTCGCGTCAGTGCGTTTTCAGGCGCCGAAATGAGCGATCAAATTCTTTCGCGCCTCGATCGGCGCGAACGCGATATTGCGGTCATTTTCATGGTTGATGTGAGCGGTTCGACTAAAGGATGGATCAATGACGCAGAGCGAGAATGTCTCGCGCTCTTGTGTGAGGCCCTCGAGATTCTGGGGGATCGTTACGCAATCTACGGGTTTTCAGGAATGACACGAAAACGTTGCGAGCTTTATCGAGTAAAAGAAATCAACGAGCCCTTCTCGCAAACCGTTAAATCAAGGATCGCTGGAATCGAACCGCGAGACTACACGCGAATGGGTGTCACCATTCGCCATCTCACAAAACTTATGAATCAAGTCTCAGCACGGTCAAGACTGTTGATTACCCTATCGGATGGTAAGCCTGACGATTACGATGGCTATCGGGGCGAATACGGTATTGAAGATACCCGGCAAGCCCTTATTGAAGCGAAGCGCGCGGGCATTCATCCATTTTGCATCACAATTGATCAACAGGCACGAGAGTATCTTCCGCACATGTACGGCGCCGTAAATTACACCGTGATCGACGACGTGCGCCAACTGCCGACCAAGGTCGCCGCCGTTTATCGACAGCTCACGGTCTGAACGAGTGCTTTTTTTAACTGGTTTTTAATAGGCAGACAAAAAAATTTGACCTCCCTATATGTTGGGCGTATTCTCTCCTCCACGCCACTACATATAGTGTTTCCATCCATGCCTGCCAAGAAAACGTGGCGTCAAAAACTTCTGGCAAATCAGGAAAAATGTAGAACTCCACAGAAAAAAGAGCGTTTTTAGCTCGTCTCTGGGGATGTTTATGGTCAAAAAAACCAACGGCGGATAGACAACATCGATGAAAACAGCCACCAACCTTAATGCAGTAGCCCACACTGAAGAGATTCCGTTTCAGAGCGCTTCTGTTGATATTTGGGAAAAGAAATATCGCCTTACAACCAAATCAGGTGAAGCGCTAGACACTGATATTGATTCCAGTTACCAGCGCATCGCAAAGGCGCTTGCAGATACCGAAACGCCCGAGAAGCGAGAAGAATGGTTTGAAGCTTTTTTGTGGGCATTGCGAAATGGCGCCATTCCGGCAGGACGAATCATTTCGAATGCGGGCGCCACGGAACATAAACCTGCGACCAGCACAATTAACTGCACAGTATCCGGCACGATCCCTGATTCAATGAATGGGATCCTGGGCCGGACACATGAGGCCGGGCTTACATTGAAAGCAGGTTGCGGTATTGGCTATGAGTTCTCAACACTGCGCCCTAAAGGAGCGTTTGTGAGTGGTGCAGGGGCCTATACCTCTGGACCTTTATCTTTTATGGATATCTATGATGCGATGTGCTTCACCGTGTCGTCTGCCGGAGGGCGCCGGGGGGCGCAAATGGGGACCTTTGACATCGCTCACCCGGATATCACGGATTTCATTCGGGCAAAACGCGAAGATGGGCGACTTCGGCAGTTCAATCTATCTTGCCTGATAACAGACAAGTTCATGCAGGCGGTCAAAAATGATGAAGACTGGGAACTCGTTTTCCCGGCCAACGAGGCTGAACTTGCCGAAAAGGATACGCGCGTGATTTGGCGATCTTGGCCGGTGACAGCGGGTTATCGGACCAACGAAGTCGGTGAGGTCGCGTGCAAGATTTATGAAGCCATCCCCGCGCGAAGGCTTTGGAATTTAATCATGGCATCAACTTATGACTACGCCGAACCCGGATTTATCTTGATCGATCGAATTAACGAGATGAACAATAACTGGTTCTGTGAGGATATCCGCGCGACCAATCCCTGCGGGGAGCAACCGCTTCCCCCCTATGGAAGTTGCCTGCTGGGCTCCATTAATTTAACCCGCTTTGTTAACGCGCCGTTTACCGAAGCGGCGAGTTTTGACTGGGAGCGATTCAGCAAAGTCGTCTCAATCTTCTCTCGAATGCTCGACAACGTTGTTGAAGTACATGGACTCCCGCTAGAACAGCAGGGCCACGAGATCCAGCACAAGCGCCGCCATGGCATGGGCTTTTTAGGCCTCGGATCTGCGTTGACCATGCTTAGAATGAAATACGGCGAAGCACCCTCTCTGGAATTTACCGAGAAAGTGTCGCGGGAAATGGCGAAGGTGGGCTGGGAAACCGGGTTAGAACTCGCTAAGGAAAAAGGGCCCGCCCCAATTATGCTCGAGACCTTCAAGGTCACGCCAGAGATGCTGGCACAACGCCCCGAAATGGTCGCCGACGGATACTCAATTGGCGATCAGGTGAAAGGATCGGTATTGATCGCTAAATACAGCCGCTACATGCAACAGTTTGATTCAGAACTAACGGATCAAATCGCGGAACACGGCGCACGCTACAGCCATCACACGTCGATTGCACCGACCGGGACCATTAGCCTTTCTCTGGCCAACAATGCAAGCAACGGCATCGAGCCATCATTCGCACATCTTTATAGTCGCAACATTATTCGAGAAGGCCGAAAAACAAAAGAAAAAGTCGACGTGCTCTCATACGAGCTTTTAGCTTACCGAGCGCTCGTAAACCAAAATGCATCTCCAGGCGGTGAAAGCCCCGACGCATTACCCGACTACTTTATTAGTGCTGATGACATCTCTCCAAAACAACATGTCGATGTGCAGGCGGCAGCCCAGAAATGGATTGATTCTTCAATTTCAAAAACCGCAAACGTGCCCACAGACTTCCCGTTTGAAGACTTCAAAGATATCTATATGTATGCCTATGAAAAAGGTCTGAAAGGTTGCACGACATTCCGCTTCAACCCAGAAGTATTTCAGGGCGTATTGGTCAAAGAAGAAGATCTTGAAAACACGACCTATCGATTTACCTTGGATGATGGAGAAATCGTTGAAGTTAAGGGCAATGAAGAGATCGAGTACGACGGTGAAACGCACACCGCAGCTAATCTCTTTGACGCCTTAAAAGAAGGCTACTACGGTAAGTTTTAATTACGTTCAATAAAGCGTACTGCTGAATTAGGAAAAAAAATGGCCATCAAAATTGCCAAATCGATATCCAACTTTGAGGTCGTGACCCAAAGTCCCGAACCGTCTGCAACCGAGGCCCCTGAAGCGCCCATTATCATTGGACAGGATGAAGGGCTTCCCGCGAATGTCGTTCAGATGCATGAAAAAGTGGAACGGCCAGAGATGTTGGTGGGAAGCACCTATAAGATTAAAACACCGCTTTCAGATCATGCGCTGTACGTCACCATCAACGATATTATCCTAAACCCGCAAACGCCTTATGAGAAAAGACGCCCATTTGAGATTTTTATAAACTCAAAAAATATGGATCACTTTCAATGGATTGTCGCGCTCACCCGAATTATTTCCGCCGTGTTTCGAAAAGGGGGAGATGTCACTTTTCTTGTCGAAGAGTTGCGTAGCGTATTTGATCCCCAAGGGGGCTACTTTAAACGCGGCGGAAAATATACGCCCTCGCTCGTGGCAGAAATTGGCGATGCCATCGATAGTCATATGCGAATAATAGGAATGATTCGTGATGACGGATTAGATGAGCATCAGCAAAAGCTCGTTGACGAAAAGCGCCGTGAATTTGAAAACCAGAGTCAAGCTGCGATAAGCGATACAGAAGAAGACAGCACACC
>JABHUE010000016.1 GCA_018672825.1 Pseudomonadota bacterium
CCATGATCACACCCGTGAAAATGTTCCGGTGCTTGCTTTCGGTCCTGACGTGCTCGCAGTGCCGCTAGGCGCTCGTCAAAGTTTTGCGGATATCGGTCAAACGGTCGCGGCACATCTGAATCTTGAGCCGCTTGAGAGTGGAACATCTTTTCTGCCAGCGCTCCATCATTAAGATGAGTCACACAAATTCTAAAGATGCTTTTCGATTGCCAACTTTTCGAATTGATTCTGATGGCGGGCTCTCGCCGGAGGCTTTGCGATCATGGCAAGGGGCGGGGTGTCTGGTTATCGAAAACTTTTGTGATGAACGTGCTCGGCGTGAACTCATTCGGGCTGCAGATTCGATCGTTGCGCAGTTTGATATGACCGACAGGGACGCTATTTTCTCAACACAGACCCATGAGCATGCAAGAAATAAATACTTTGAAACATCGGGTGACAAGATCCGGTGCTTCTTTGAGGAAAACGCGCTCAATCAGAATGGGAATCTTTTGGTTCCCAAAGAACAATCGATCAATAAAATTGGCCATGCGCTCCATGATCTGCACCCCGTATTTGAGCGCTTCTCGTATCAGCCTCGAATCGCACGGTTAATGCAAGAATTAGGGATCGATGATCCTCGACTGCTTCAGTCTATGTTTATCTTCAAGCAGCCAGGCATCGGCGGCGAGGTCAATTGGCATCAAGATGGCAGTTTTCTGTATACATCGCCTCCGAGCGTAACGGGATTGTGGTTTGCGCTCGAGGATGCGACGCTTGAGAACGGATGTTTGTGGGCGCTACCCGGTCAGCATACGCGAGGTTTGCGCTCTCGGTTTCTAAGAGTGAATGGTGAATTAATAATGGAGCAATTATCTGCTCCTCCGAATTTTGATGAGGATCAGGGGGTGCCGCTTGAGGTGCCAGCAGGATCCTTGATTATCATTCATGGAGCACTTCCGCACTATAGCGCCCCGAATCGAAGCCAAAAATCCCGATATGCGTACACGTTGCATGCCATTTCAGGAACAGCTGTTTATCCGGAAGATAACTGGCTTCAGCGGGGTCAAGACTTACCGCTTCGTCGTTTAACGCCAATAAGTCATTGATACTGCCTACCTTAAGCGGATTACGATGTTCTCATTAAAGTGATAAAGATCTATTGAAGTTCTCGTTGTAGGCGTCGCAAAACGATTCGAGTGAACAGGTATGGTTTTGCGTGCCTTCGTGCTCTACTTTGATAGCGCCAATCAAAGAGGCCACACGACCACTCGTTTCCCAGTCCCAGTTTCGTTCCAGACCGAGGAGCAATCCTGCGCGGTAGGCATCACCACAGCCGGTTGGATCAACCGCGTTTTCGACCTTTATCGGTGGAATTTCAATATGCTCCCCACCCGAATGAATGATGGATCCCTCGCCACCTTGTGTCACTATCAATGCATCAACTCGTTCTGCTAAAGCTTCGATACTATCGCCCGTGGCTTTCATCATGAGTTGCGATTCATAGTCATTCATGACGCACCAGGTTGCTTGATCCAGAAAAGTCAAAAGTTCTTCTTTTGAAAAAAGCGGTAAATTTTGTCCAGGATCAAACATAAAGGGAGTTCCGAGCTCGGCAAAATCTTTTGCGTGCTGGATCATGGCGTCGCGTCCGTCTGGCGCCACAATACCCAGCGTGACGTTTTTTGCATTCGAAACACGGTTTCGGTGCGCTTCTCCCATCGCACCCGGATGAAACGCAGTGATCTGGTTGTTGTCCTGATCGGTGGTGATCGAGCACTGCGCTGAATAAAGTTCCGGGATTTCAAGAATGTGATCATCATTGATGTCGAGCGAAATCAATCGTTTTCGATAGTCAGCAAAATCTTTTCCCACAGTTCCCATGGGAAGTGGATCTCCCCCCAGCAGTTTAAGGTTGTAAGCAATATTTCCCGCACATCCGCCGTACTCTCGACGTAGCTCTGGGTTAACGAAACAGACGTTAAGAATATGAATTTGATCGGGCAGAATATAGTTCTTGAAGCGATCCGGAAACAGCATGATGGTGTCGAATGCTAAGGAACCGCAGATGAGAGTAGGCATAGGTTTTCCTAGGGGCGATGATTGGTCTAAAGATAAAAAGAAATAACAAGCAACAAAAAACTACGCGTTCTTTTGTCGAGCGCATTTATGGCAAAGGCCATACAGGTAAAGTGCATGGTCTTGAAGGATAAACCCAGCCTTTTCCGCGGCTTTTTTCTGACGCTTTTCGATATCGTGGTCAGAAAACTCCGCCACTCGCCCGCACTTCACACAAACGATATGGTCATGATGATCGGCATCATTGAGTTCAAACACGGATCGACCGCCTTCGAAGTTATGACGGATCACAAGGCCGGAGGTCTCAAACTGCGTCAGCACTCGATAAACGGTTGCGAGCCCGATGTCTTCTTGCTCTTCTAACAAGAGTTTAAACACGTCCTCTGCGCTCACGTGTCTGACTGGGCTTTTTTCCAGTGCAGCCAGAATCTTGAGTCGAGGTTGGGTGGTTTTAAGACCCGCTTTTTTTAGATCGTCGATTTCAGGCATAGGTTTGTTCGATTTTGGCTGGAAGAATTATAAACGAAGGGTGTTTAGACGCTTTTCCTGAATCGACTATCGTTAATGTTGGCTAAAACGCCTGATCGATCATGACAACAGTCGTTGACTCCTCTTCACTTGATCCAAAATCAATTCGGATTAAAAGCCCCTCTGCGAGGATTCTAAAGCCCATGCCCGCAGTGATCTTCATATCTCGGTGAAATTCCGCAAGGTCAAAGTCGGGTGCAACACGCCCGAAGTCGCTGAAAAGAACAAACTGCCACCAGGGTACACGATAACCGATTGTGCTAAAAAAATGGGCGAGAGGCTGCCATTTGGGAATAACACGGTATTCAGCGCTGTAGGCCCAGGCTGATCGGTCGACGTACCGTGCATTGGAATAGCCGCGAAAACGGATTAATCCGCCGAGTCGAGCGCCTAAATACTCAGGCGGCCGATTGTTGGTGTTGTTCGTATCCCAACCGGGTGTATCGGCGGCATAAAGGTTTAATGCGATCACTTGCTGTTGCACATTCTCATTGCCGAATGGCAAGGGGATAAATCCACTGATCTGTGCCTCGTTAAGACGCCAAGTTCCTTTTTGATAGTGATTATTGCCCCAACTTGTGCCGAGACTTGCCCGAATACCCGTTTCTGGGATGAGCCGTGAGCCCGTGTTGTCCCAATCTATTTGAGCTCTAAAAGTGTCTGCTCCGGTGCTCGTTTCTCGCGCTATTTCTCGATAATTCTGACTCTGCTGCTCCCACTGAAGTCTAAAACTGGTGATCCCACTTGTCTGAGGATTCCAGCCGACTTTTGGCTGGGGCTGCCCGGGGAGGAATGCTCGATTTGCAAGCTTGAAGTCGGGATGTTTCGCATTGCCAATCGGCAGGATCCATCGTGCTTGAACTCGTGCGATGGATTGATCAAGCCTGAGTTTCTGAAACTCAGGGGAGGCGCTGTTTGAACGAATTGAATATCCTGGATCCGCGCTAGAGAAATAACGGTATTGAGGAAGTTCTCCTTGATACAAAAGGCCCGAAAAATACCAAGAAGGTATTTTCGGGATTTGATAATTGACAGCGCCGATTGATAGCCCGCTTGACTTATTTTCTGAGTAAAAGCCCAGTGCGAAAATAGCGGCTTGTGGCTGGCCTAAGCCTATCGAAACACCGCCGAGGCCAAGAGAGACCCCTAAGTTTTCAGTTGAGAAGATGACCGGAACTGCTCGGGTTCGGCTGTCCGATTTGGGCGTCTGAGCATTAGCCGTCGCGGAATTTACGAGAAGGGCGAGAGTTATCCCGTAAAGCAAGTTGGTCAATGGGTTTGAAAAAGATCGACAAACGTCAAAAATATTCGAGGATAGCGCTCGGCACATTAAGTTCATTGTTGAGCCAGTAGGGGCGTTTGCCCTCCAAAGCCGATGGCGTGATGCATCAATTTGCGTTTTAGAATTTCGGATCGATCCGTGAGGTTTAGCCCCGCGGTTCGCGCCTGTGACACCACAGGGTTTTTAATGCCAAAACACTGTTGAAGACTGTCGATGGTATCTATAAGAAATGCATTCTCGCTGCGGCGCCATCGCTCATATCGACGCAGCACTGAGCGAGTAGAGAAATCGCGATTGTCTGAGTGTCGCGCATTAATAATTTGACTGAGCGCTGCCGCATCTGAAATTCCTTGATTTGCACCGAGTCCCGCTAAGGGGTGTACGGTATGTGCGGCATCTCCTATAAGTGCAATACGATCTCCGATATACCTCTTTGCGTGTTGTCGGGCTAATGGAAAACTTCTCCGCACACTAACGGACTCAATTGACCCGAGTTCGTAATTAAATGCCGCAGCCAACGCTTCAGAAAACGCAGCATCACTAAGCGTTAATAGTCGATTTGTTTCCTCCAGATCTGAAGACCACACGATTGAGCACTGATGATTGGAAATCGGCAAAAACGCAAGGGGTCCAGTTTCTAAGAATCGCTGACGGGCGCAAGAGCCATGAGGTTTCGAAGTGGTCACGGACGCAATAATTGCAATTTGCTGATAGCTGGCAGCCTCATGATCGATGTTTGCAAGTTTTCGAGTTTTCGATTTGGCACCGTCTGAGCCAACAAGAAGTTGACTGTTGATGGTTCTGCCATTTTCAGTCACCACCGTAATTTTATCTTCAGATGTGGCGTATTCGGTAATCGCGTCAGCCCATATGATGGAGGTATTCGGGTGTTCATTGATCGCTTGGTGGAGCGTTGTGCAAATTCCCGAATTTGAGACGATGTGGCCCAGTTGCCCAATGCCGACTGATGCGGCTTCAAATTTGAGATGTCCGTGTCCTGACGCATCCCAAAC
The DNA here is from genome assembly GCA_018672825.1 of Pseudomonadota bacterium. Classification (GTDB taxonomy): domain Bacteria; phylum Pseudomonadota; class Gammaproteobacteria; order Arenicellales; family UBA868; genus UBA868. Next base: position 4,882 of record JABHUE010000016.1, read on the forward strand.
TTCAATATTCTCAAACGGTGTTTTTATTTCTGGAGATAAACGGTCCCAGACATCAAGGGCGGTCAGGATATTTTGCGAGGCAATATTAAGTGCGCTGACCCTCATGGGTTCTGGCTCAATAGGCGGGTCGGATGAGCGCTGGTCCAAAATAAGAACGTCGAGACCGTTTTGAGCCAAAGAAAGCGCGCAGGTGCTTCCCACAAGGCCTGCCCCATTAATCAATACATTACAGCTTAGGTCGTAGCCGTGCTTGTTCATGATTGTGGTTGTAGCGGGAGCCCGCGAGCCAGTCGAGGCAGGGGTCCTGCGATGCCAACAGTGCGGCGGAGCAAGAAGCGCTTCGCGGGTGGAATAATTTCAATCAAGTTGAGTCCAATATTTCGTGCGACACGAAGGCCGGGAAGTTCATTAGCAAATAGCTGTAAAAGCCCGTCTGTAAATCTCAGCACGCGACGGGTTTGATCTCGACGGGTGGTAGCATATCGCTGTAAAAATGAGGTGTCGCCAATATCCGCGTTTTCCAGAGTCGCTTTAGCAATAGCTTCAGACAAATATGCAATATCTTTGAGTCCTAAATTAAATCCCTGGCCGGCAACGGGGTGTACGATATGAGCAGCATTACCCACTGCAACACATCGATTACTTACCGGACTTTCAATCTCGACCTGAGATAGGGGGTAAGTGGTCAACTGGTTACAGGCGGTAAAAAAGCCCGCCCGGTCTCCAAAAGAATCCTGCAGTAGACTCAAAAACTCTTCAGTGGGTAATGCGGTCATCGCCTGGGCGTCATGTTCGGGGAGCGTCCAGGCAAGCGCGAAACCCTGATTGACGAGCGGTAACAGTGCTAAGGGGCCATATTCGGTGAAACGTTCAAAAGCCGTGCCATTGTGATTCCGATCAACGCCAACAATTCCGACTAGTGCAGATTCTGAATATTTTTTTATTTTTTTGTTTACGCCAATCATGGTGGTGGCAGGCGACCGTCCACCGTCGGCCAGTACGACAAGCGATGATGATACTGCCCCGTCAGTCGTTTCAGTTGTGACGTTATTCGATGCAGGGCTGATATGAATTTGTTCAGCGCGAGATGGACATTGAAAATTAATTTTAGGTGATCGATGTAGCTCATCGATCAGTGCTTTTCCGATTGCGCGCGTAGGCACAACGTAGCCGAGAGCCTCGGTTCCGATATCGTTTCTATCGAGTCTGGTAAAGCCGGCATGCCCTCGATTCGAGACGTGAATCCGTTTAATGTCACCAGCTTCAGGCGCAATTAAATCCCAAATGCCAATGGCTTCAAGTATTTTTCTAGAACCATATGTCAGCGCAATCGTGCGCTCATCGAAACTGGGTTGTGCACCGCTTTCGAGTGGCGTTTCCTCGAGAACGGTGACATCAAGATCAAGTGGTCGCAACGCGCAAGCCAGGCTCGCGCCCACTAGACCCCCACCAATGATGGTGAGTTTTTGAGTCATTAGAATTTAGTGGCTAGAGGCCATTAATGCCTCTATTTGGTCCGGCGCTTTTGGTACGCCATGAGTGAGTACTTCAGGGCCTTTTCGAGTAACCAGTACATCGTCTTCAATCCGTATACCGATTCCCTGCCACGCAGTGGGAAAACCTTTGCTTGCTGGCACATAGATACCGGGCTCAACGGTTAGCACCATGCCGGGCTCTAACAGTCTCCAATGATCGCTCAAGCGATACTCGCCAACGTCATGAACGTCCATGCCTAGCCAATGACTGGTGCGGTGAACAAAAAATTTCCGATAGGTCCCGCGCTCAATAATGCTATCAAGACTGCCTTTCAAGATCTTGAGGTCTTTAAGACCCGTTGCAATTGATTTCACGGCGGCTTCGTGGGGTTCGTTAAAGTTGGCGCCGGATCGTACTTTATCGATAGCTGCACATTGCGCTTCGAGAACGATATCGTAAAGCGCGCGTTGCCTGCCGCTGAATTTTCCACTGACTGGAAAAGTGCGAGTAATGTCCGCGCAGTAGTAGTTGAGTTCTGCACCTGCATCGATTAGCAGCAAATCACCCTTACGCAATCGAGCGCGATTCTCGATGTAGTGTAAAACGCAGGCGTTAATTCCCCCTGCGACTATTGAAGGATAAGCGGGGTATTGCGCCCCTCCTTTGCGAAATTCGTATTCAAGTTCCGCCTCAATTTGATACTCATACATACCGGGCCTGCACTGTGTCATCGCGCGGCAATGCGCTGCTGCAGAAACAGACGCTGCCTGTCTCATGGCTTTGATTTCCGGTGCCCGTTTAAACAGCCTAAGTTCATGTAACAAATAGCCAAGATCAGCGAGTTCTCCGGGAACGGTGATTCCACTGCGTTTTCGGGTTCTCACATCGTTTAGCCAGTCAAGCATTTCCTTATCAAATTCGGGATATCGACCGAGGTTGCAATAAACCTTGGCCCGATTTTCGAGAAGGCTGGGAAGAATGTCCTCCAGATCTTCAATCGGGAAGGCGTCGTCGGCACCAAAGTCTCGTACAACACCCTCGAGCCCTGCTCTTTTTCCATCCCACATTTCCTGAGTCGCGTTACGCTCGCGACAAAAAATTAAAAATTCACCACCGACTCTACCCGGCGCAAGCACGACAACTGAATGAGGCTCTTCAAAGCCTGTCAGATAAAAAAAATCGCTATCAGGACGGTATCGGTAATGCACATCACCGTTGCGGGTCGAGACTGGAGCGCTCGGAATAACGGCAATCCCGTCTCCGATCTGGCTCATTAAATCTTGGCGTCTTCTGTAATACTCTTTAATTGAAGTCATTGAGGCATATGATCCTTTTGGGCGGGAGCCGAGTATCCAACGGACTCAAAAATTAGTTGTGTGGCTACTCTGAGATATTCTTCAACTTCCGTTAGTGAATTCTCGTCGTCCGGAGATGTTGATGTGGAATCGACATTCGCGAGTTCAGCGATGTCGGCAATAGCGTCTTTGGCATCTTCCTCCAATGAATCAGCGTTTACAGTGCTCGTCCAATTAAGCCCTAAGCCGAACCCGTAACACCATTCTGCGACGGCTTGCGTTCGACCAGAGATCGGATGGGTATCCGGAGGGAGCAAAACTCGAAAAGAGAAATCCTGCGCTTTAAGAGATTTTTCAGTCAATGCCATCAAGCCCATTAAGGCGTCGGGGAGGGCTTCCCCGGCATCATTGTGATGATCAGAATCAAGGAGTACTGGACCCCACTCGCTAAACTGGTCATCGGTAACGCCAGCACAGGCCAAACCGGTAATGACCCCATGGACTTCGGAGACTGAATATTCAGGTAAGTTCCCGGTCAAGAGCGACTTAAAGTGCTGATAAACCGTGTCATTGAGCGGAATTGTTGGTGAATTAGTCATAGGTTGATGAGCAAAGCGCTATTTCTCCGATTATAGCAACGGCACCCGTCACGCCCTCGTTGACCCGTGAGTCAACCAGTCCTATCATCCTTTAACTGTAAAGTTGTAATCTTCAGTACCGGCAACATTGGTAGGAATATGTCTGAAACGTCTGGCGATCTATTACTAACTGAAATCGAGGCGCTCGCGGCACAGCTCGAGGATCTCGTAGCGACGTGTAATCATCTTAGATCTGAGAACGAAAAACTTCGATTGGTTGAGCAAACACTCACCTCTGAGAACGAAGATCTGATCAACCGCAATCTAGAAGCCAAAAAACGCATCGATGTAGTTGTTGATCGATTGCGTACCGCTCAAACATTGTAATTTCCTTTTTAGCAGCGAAAAAAACATGTCAAAAGAAGGTGTTAAGGTTCGAATTCTTGATCGAGATTTTACAATTGCATGTGGGCCAGGAGAGAA
>JABHUE010000101.1 GCA_018672825.1 Pseudomonadota bacterium
ACCCACAACTATTGCGGCGGCGGCCTTAGTTGCAAATCACGTCCAAATCATGATTCTGCGAAACGTTGGTAAAGGTGTGCGAACAGCTCACGACGTTACTACAAGCGACATCCATGACGCCATCGACATTGACCACATTGATCAATGTGCCCGATGTAATTTTAAAAATCTGGCTCTCCCCAGCGGAAAGAACAACATTTCCCGCAGGAGAAATCGCGCAGTCGCCGAACAGTACGTTCGCCCTGATGGTAAAAGTAGCGACTGTTTTTTGTTCCGGTTCCGGAACCGGAACCGGCGAGAAACTTATCTCAACCTTCTGGTCTGATGTAATTTCCGAGAGGCGATAAACATGCGAAGCTGTCAAGGTGATCACCTGTCCATTGATCTTAACGTCGCTAACCGCATAGCCCTGATTGGGAACGAGAGAAAAATCGAGACTGTTGTAAGCGCTAATATTAAACCGGTCATCCTGCCCTGTTCGTTCATCAGACGAGTCGATTATCGGCTCAAAAACACCCCCTTCTGAAACAACGAAGCGAACATCAAAGCAACCGTCAAAGAGATGAATCCCGGCGGCTGAATTTACACTCTCATGCACCCCAGGCAACTGCTTGTAGACTTTTCCCTGACGATCACCACTCTGGCACTTACCGTTACTGGTTCGGGAAATTTCTCCGGAGAAGCCGCTTTGTCTTAACTGTGCCAACGCATCTTCAAAAAGCAGATCCTTGAGCTCAGGAACTAAAAAAAGGCTTGTTTCTTCCTCTACATCAAGCGTCTCGGCGACGCTTGACGAGGTCGATGACGAACGATCCGAGCATGCTGAAACTAAGAAGATAAGCCCTAAAACACACAGAAAAAAGATCTTTGATACGGATCGATCGTGAAAATATTTTTCGCGCCACCGGTCCTCAAAAAACATATGCAAAATTTTCATAAAAAATTCGGCAAGAAACTATATCAATTAATTTAAATTATTTGAAAAATGTTTTAAGTATATGTTTTTAAGTGTATTTTTTTAAAAAAACATCTTTGACTTTTACAAGATCGAGAAAATACCGGCAAATTTCATGATCGCCCAAAAACAGCACCGGCACCTTGTCGTCAAATTTTTCGATCCAATCCGGATCTTGGTCGACATCTCTCACCTCTAAAGCGAACGGATGGTCATTTTGAAGCGAGCTTAAATGTGTCTGCATGTCTTCGCAAAGATGGCAGCCCGCGCGGGTATACAAAATAAATGTAATCACGGATTCCTCCTTTCAACCCCTAACATTTAATCACGTAAACGCTTACTCTAGAGTTTTGCAGTCAAAGAATATATTTATGCCACTGACATTATGGCTGTCGATGACGCTGATCTGCATCTTCGGCGCCATTTCACCAGGACCCAGCCTCGCGGTCGTTGTACGAAATACCCTTTCGGGCGGTCGACTGAATGGCGTGATCACTGGCGTCAGTCATGGCTTCGGAATCGTGATCTGGGCTGGACTGACCGCAGCCGGTATCGGACTTTTAATCCAACAAACGCCGGCACTATTTGATGCCTTTCGTTTTGGTGGCGCAGCACTTCTGATCTATTTTGGCATTCGCAGCCTGCGAAGCCAGGCCGGTGTGAAAGATCTTCTGAATACTGATCAAAGTCTCCCTAAAACGTCACCTGCTCGAGACGGGTTTCTCATCGCCATCGCCAACCCGAAGATCGCGCTGTTTTTTCTCGCGTTGTTTAGTCAATTCGTTCGATCTGAAGCAGGTATGGCCGAAAAATTTATCATGGCGCTTACTGCAGGTGTAGTTGATGCGCTTTGGTACATCATTGTCGCGCTTGTCTTGTCCCACTCGCTGGTTATCGATCGTCTTCGGGCCAAAGCCCGTCTGCTCGACCGTCTTTTTGGCGTAATCCTGATCGGCCTTGCGGTTACGGTCATGGTTTAATCTAGTCTCGAATTATTAATGGTGCGACGCAGAAATTTCAGATTGACGCAGTTTGATCAACTTCTTTTTGAAACCATTAAATAATAATTATTTTCGGGTAAACCCCTTTTTCAAGTTGACATTATTATTGTTGCGATGCACCATCTATCGCCTATCTGAGGCAACTCAAGGGTACCCTACCCAGCCTCTAATCGTCGGGAGGCGGCATGCAGATAAAAGACAAGGTAGGCATTGTAACGGGCGCGGCTAGCGGCATTGGTCGAGCCACTGCGTTCGAACTTATCAAGGAAGGCGTAAAAGGCATCGCACTGGTTGATATCAATGAGGAATCATTAACAACGCTGGCCGAGGAAATCAACATTGATACCGGCAAAGAAGTCGCTATCGCCTGCGCAGGAGATGTCACCGACGAAGCGTTTCGGGAACGCGTTTTTGACTTGGTCGCTGAGCACTACGGCATTGTGCAAATTGTGGTCCCGGCAGCTGGTATTTTTCGTGATCGACTGGCCGTAAAAATTGATCACGAAAGTAGTGTTGCGAACATATATCCAGTCGACGTCTTTCGTCAGGTCTTAGAGGTCAACCTGATACATCCGGTTTATTGGGCAATGGAGATGATTGCCAGAATTGCCGTCGATCGGAATCAGAGAGGGCTTAAAAAGTGGCGAGCTGAAGAAACGGTTCAGGGTACTATTATTTTTATTGGATCGGTTTCGTCACAGGGAAATCGAGGTCAGGTCTCTTACGCGAGCACAAAAGCAGGTCTCGAAGGTGCAGCATCAACATTGACCAAGGAAGCAATGTTTCATGGCGTAAGAACGGGTGTCATTCATCCGGGTTTTGTAGATACACCACTTCTCCAGGGCATGCCTGAGGGTTTTGTAGAAAAAAATATTCTGCCGGACACTCAGCTCGGACGCCTGATTCGACCTGAAGAAATTGCTGACGCGATATGCTTCATGATTCGGAACTCAGCGGTCAGCGGACAACTCTGGGCAGACGCGGGATGGCATCCCAACGCAGCTTAAAATCATGATCGCTTGAGAGTTGCGGGCTGCAGTCTTATGATTTGAGGTTGTTTCATCCCGCGTGTCTCAAAAGAGCCATGCCTAACCGACATTAAATCATGGCTTCCAATCTTCTCGATCCTCAATGGATTGGCAAAACGTTTGATGACTTTTTATTCAGGCCACAAAAAGGAATCACCTCGACGCGCGCTGGCATCCCGTTACGCTCAAGGTTAACTCAGCATATCGCGCTTGATCTCCCTATCGTTTCCTCGAATATGGACAGCGTTACTGGGGGAGACATGGCGGAGACCATGGCGCTCGAAGGCGGTCTTGGCGTTATTCATCGTGGCCAAAGCATTGAGCGGCAGTGTGAAACGCTCAGTCGCGTCAAACGAAGTCACAGTGCAGTCATTGAACAACCCCGAACGCTGCCAATAGGGTCAACGATTGAAGAGGCACGGCTGTTTGCACGGCGCCATAAGATAAACGGGATATTGATTGAAACAAAAGGCGGAAGCGGAATTCTTGCAGGCGTTCTGACTCGCCGGGATATTCCCTGGGATCGGTCTCGGGATAAGGAAAGTGTCGAAACTTTCATGACACCCACTTCGAGATTGAAGACCGCTCCTCCTGATGTCGCAACCGAGGAGGCCGCAAAAATCATGTTTGAAGGCCGCATTGAAAGGCTGCCGCTGATAGATCAAGAACATCGAATCTGTGGACTCATTACCCGAAAAGACGTGCGCTTCCTTCGCGAACGACCCTTTGCCAGTAAAGACGAAAAAGGTCGACTTTTGACTGGTGCGGCCGTCGGATGTGCCGGTGACTTCATGGAGCGCGCCACAGCGTTATTGTCTGCAGGTGCTGATTCTTTATTTGTCGACATTGCTCATGGGCATTCACAAATCATGCAAACCGGCATTGAAAAACTCAGGGCCGAATTTCCCTCAACGCCGCTTGTCTGCGGGAACATTGCGACTGCTGCAGGGGCGCGCTTTATGGCGGATATTGGCGCCGATGCCGTAAAAGTAGGTGTGGGTCCGGGGCGAGGCTGTCGAACTCGCTTGGAAACCGCGGCCGGCGTTCCCCAGCTGCAAGCGATTCGGGAAGCGTGGTGTGAAGTAGGGGGTGAAATCTCGATCATGGCCGACGGCGGGGTCCGTTACGACAAAGATATTTTCCTCGCGCTCGCCTGTGGCGCCGACACCGTGATGCTGGGAAGCGCTCTATCTGGCACAGACGAGGCACCCGGGCGAGTAATCGAAGATCCGGCTTCCCATTCCAAAAAGAAAATCTACAGGGGAATGACCTCTCCTGAAGCCGTAATGGAATCGCTGTATGACTCCGAGGATTCAGATGCTATTGATGAAGCACTCGCAACCCCACCGGAAGGCCAGGAAATTCAGGTGCCCTACCGGGGTAGCGTTGTTGATATTCTGCACCGCATTCGAGGTCACCTACGTTCAGCCGTCAGTTATGCGGGCTGCACATCGCTTGAGGATGCACGCCATGCGATTCTTGATAATCCGCTAGAGTTTCTCGTTCCCCTCTCCGAATCCGCTAGGCGAGAATCGTACGAACGCTAGAAATGCCAGTCTTGGCGCGAGCACATTTCCACGTCAAAACAGGTAGATAGACTCAAAAAATTCCTTATTCGCCGTTAGCAAGACTGGCGAAAATGGAATCAAGCCCGCGCTCCAGGTCTGGAAAGCGCGGCACCACACCGAGATGCTCTCTCATCAATGTGTTATCAATTCTTTTGGATTCTGCCAGATAAGACTGCATCTCTTTACTCAGTTGTTCCGAGGCTTCTTGAGCTGTCAGGATCGGGGGACGACGTAATCCTGCGGCATCAGCAACCCTGAAGAAAAAATCAGTCATTGTGGATGGGTGGCCATCACTAATATTGTAAGCCGGTGCTGGCGCTTTAACGCGAGCCGCCGACATACACGCGGTAATCAAGTCTTCTACGTGTACACGGTTACTCCAGGGACACAATTCAGGTGTCAGGACCGGCCGAGCATTTTTAATTCGATCAAGAGGAAGTTTGCCGAGACCATATATGCCCGGCACCCTCAAGACGACTAAAGTAACAGCATGAAAATCGCACCAGCTTCGGGCAAAATCTTCTGCATCAACTCGTCTCGTCGCCCGTCCCGTCTGAGGCCTGCGAGGACGGGTCTCCGTTACCCAATCCCCCTGACAATCGCCGTAAACACCCGTTGTATTAATGAGCACAATCCGGTTGGGGATTTGTCCAATCTGCGCGGCAAGCTCAAGGCATCTTCGTAACCGCCGATCCTGCGTTCCTTCAGGCTGTGGAGGCGCAAACCAATAAAGCACCTTATCGGACAACGAGAACTCGAGGATAGAAATTTCCTCAAGATCGAGTGCAATCGACTGAATACCCTCACGAATTAATCGTTCGGCACTAGACGGGCTGCGAACAACCGCAAAAACCCTTCCACTTAAATCTCGCTCACGGCGCGCGACCTGGCGTCCCACATAACCACAACCCGCAAACACGCTATCCATCTGACTACCGGTTCGCGGTCAGCGTACCCGATGTGGCAAGCGTCGCGACCGTCAAACCCGCACGCTTGCACTTGATCGAGCCACTGACATTACCCTGCATGACAGGTGGACTAATAACACCCTGGATACGAGCGGCCTTGGCAGCAAGAGAGCAACCCGCGTTGTTTAAATTAGAAATATTTTCTGCACTAATTAATGAGCTAAGATCGTCAATAGAGGCTTGAACGCCCCAATTTCCATTGTTGTCGACGACGCCTGTAATGGTCACATTTCGCACTTTGAGAAATACCAAACCATCTGCTGTCACCTCGAGTAGCGCGGTTTCTATTCGCTGATCAGTCGAAGATCCTATCCCCACCACATCGGCTGTAGACGTTAACGAAATCGTGCCAATATAGCTTCCGGAGTATGCGGCTGTTGCGTCCCCCCGCGACACGGTCAGATCGATCCCGCTCGTCGACGAACTGGCACAAGCGGCCATCAACCATGTGATCCCCAGATAAAACAATACACTGAAACGTTTCATTTCTCTAACTCTCGAACTTTTGATAATGCTGAAGCGACCAAGCCTGATGGAACCGCGATCATACTCAAACCCACTATAAACACAAAGAAAGTAAACACCTTCCCACCGGTCGTAATGGGGACAACATCTCCATAGCCGACCGTTGTCAACGTCACAGTGGCCCACCAGATCCCATCAAATACGGAAACAAAAACCTCGGGCTGTGCTTCATGCTCAAAGTGGTAAATACCCACCGCGCTCAGATAAATGAGCGCGAGCGAAAACAGGCCAAAAACCAAAATTTCTTCCCTCACCAGTTTGAATGCGAGTTGGAAGCGTCGCGCGGCTTTACTGAACCGAAAAAGTTTGAGAAGAATCGCAAGTCGCGCGAGTCTAAATATTCTGAGAGATCGAAGATCCAGTCCCACCGCTAAATAAAATGGCAGAACAGCCGCCAAATCAATCAAGCCATAAAAACTGAAAACGAAAGAAAGTTTTTTCTGACTTGAATAAAAACGCAGAAGATACTCAGCCGTAAACAGCCCGATAATGAGGGCTTCAGATATTGCCAGCAGACGTGCCGTAGTTGATGACAGGCCAGGAAGCGTCTCAATCGCAAAGCTCACCGCGGACGCCACAATCAATATCTGAATGGTGAGATCAAATATTTTCCCCATTCGGGTATCAGTCTCTTCTACTATTTGCTTTAGCGACGTCATATCAAACACCGGGTCAAAAAAGGGTTACTGTCCTGCTTTAAAACACAAAGGTTCGTCTCATCGTCAATTTTACTCAGATCTAAAAAGTTAAAACATCCGGAGTCTTGGTAAGCCAACACTTGCCAAGACAACTCTCGTTTCGTTCTGCTTTTTCGACTGTTATTATCGGCCTTCTCTTATTGCTTTAACGACTTATACGGTGGCGGATAATCCGCCACACATCACTAGAACAGGAGCTCCTATGGACAACGACACGAGAATCCGACTCGAAGCAGCTGCTTTCCGCGGATTGGTTGAGCATCTGCAACGAAGGACAGATGTACAGAATATCGATCTAATGAATCTGGCAGGATTTTGCCGCAATTGCTTATCAAAATGGTACCTCGCCGCTGCCAAATCTGAAGGGATCGAGATGGACTACGATCATGCTCGTTCTATTGTTTATGGCATGACCTATGACCAATGGAAAAATGATCATCAAACATCGGCGACTGGAGAGCAAAAATTAGCTTTCGAAGAAACGAAACCGCTTCATGCCGTGATTAGCGGTCACAACTGAGGTTAACCATGTCAACTCTTGAAATCCATCAATTCCCGTGTCTAGATGATAACTATGGCTACCTCATACACGACACTGCAAGCGGACTCACGGCAACGATCGATACGCCAGAAGTCGATGCAATCAATGCAGCATTAAAGGAAAAAAACTGGTCCCTGGATTTTATTTTCAACACACACCATCATCACGATCATGCGGGTGGCAATCTGGAACTTAAAGCTCAGACCCAGTGTGAAATCATCGGGCCCGCCGCAGACATTGATAGGATTCCGGGTATCGATCGAGCAGTCGGCGAAGGTGACACAGTCATGCTGGGCAATTGGGTCTTTCAGGTCCACGACACGCCTGGCCATACTCGTGGGCATATTGTGTTTCACTGCGCCGAAGCGGCTGTCGGGTTTGTGGGTGACACGCTTTTTGCGCTCGGTTGTGGAAGACTCTTCGAAGGCACGCCAGAGCAAATGTGGCATTCGCTGCAAAAACTTCTATCATGGCCAGATCAGACCCTGATTTATTGCGCTCACGAATACACTGAAGCAAACGCCCGGTTTGCGCTCTCCGTGGAACCCGAAAACGCCGATCTGGTCGCTCGAGTAGACGAGATTCGAATCGCAAGAGCGCAGGACATTCCTACGGTCCCGACATCCATGGCACTCGAAAAAAGAACCAACCCCTTTTTGCGCCCGCATAGCAGCAACCTTCAGGAAACAGTGAACCTCGTTGGGCAAAGCGATGTTGAAGTATTTGCGCGAACCCGAGAGCTCAAGGACAATTTCTAAGTCAAGTGACACAAACACCGTATCTTCGGATTTCGAGATAACATGCCCAATCAACTACCCCCCTCCGAACGAACAAGAATCCGAAGACTGAAGGAGCTTGCGCGTTACGATGAAGAAGTCACTCATGCGATTCTCGATGAAGCAAAAGTGTGTCACGTGGGCTTTGTGGATAACGACCAACCGTTTGTTATTCCAACCGCTATTGCCCGAATCAATTCACACGTTTATATACATGGAAGTCGCGTCAGTCGCATGTTAAAACTGCTGGCACAGGGTCATCCCGCCTGCATTACCGTCACGTTGCTCGACGGCATTGTGGTCGCCCGTTCTGCCTTCAGCTCGTCGATGAATTACCGGTCTGTCGTGATCCTGGGCCAGGCTGAAAAAGTATCGGGTCAGGAGAAAATTAAATCGCTTGATGCCTTTACTGAACATCTGATTCCAGGACGGACCGCTGATGTTCGACCTTCCCGGCCCAAGGAAATCGCCGCAACTACCGTGTTGCGCTTCTCGTTATCTGAGTCTTCAGTCAAGATCAGTGAGGGGCCGCCTGTTGATGAAAAAGCCGATTACGAGAGTGATGTCTGGGCAGGCGTCATCCCGCTGCAGCTGGTCAGCGACACACCCCAGCCTGATCCAAAGCTAAAAAAAGGCATAAAGCTGCCCCGTTATCTTGCCCATCATCGACCTGCGCGTTGAGAAAATTCATACTCCATCGCTCTTAACTCGCTCATCTGCCCTATGAAAAGTCCTGCTCGAATTGCAATCGATATTGGCGGCACCTTCACCGATGCGGTGCTTCAGATCGGGGCATCGCGATATACCTCCAAGGTATTAACAACCGCGAGCGATCCTGCTGAGGGATTTATGCAGGGTATTGACGATTTACTTCAGCAAGCTGCGATCCAGCCCAGTGAAATTTCTCTGATTACCCATGGCACCACGCTTGCGACTAACGCGCTCATTGAGCGACGCGGAGCAAAAACAGCATTGATCGTCACGGAAGGACATCGTGACTCCCTTGAGATCGGGTACGAAAACCGTTTTGATCAATATAATTTTGACGCTGATCGAAAGCCGCCGCTGGTCACCCGGGCACATCGGTGGGCAGTCTCAGAGCGTATCGATTATCAAGGCCGAATTCTCACTGAACTTGATGAGTCGTCAGTCACGAAACTCCTCGACCAAATCGACTCACAGTCTGTCGAAAGTGTAGCAGTCGGGCTCTTGCACGCTTATGCCAATCCCGCTCATGAGCAACGAATTCGGGAGATGATCAAAGATGAGTTTCCCGACATCGCGATTTCTCTTTCAAGCGAAGTGTGTCCGGAGATTCGTGAATATGAACGACAGAGCACAACCTGCGCTAACGCCTTTGTTCAGCCGCTTATCGCCGGCTATCTTTTAAAAGTAAGAGAGCGACTCCAAAGCACTGGTTTCACATGTGCCTGCTTATTAATGACATCCGGCGGTCATCAGGTCACCATCGAGACGGCTGCCAGTTTTCCCGTCCGTTTGGTTGAATCAGGCCCCGCAGGTGGAGCAATTCTCGCCGCTCACATCGCGAAGGCCCTCGGCGAGCCGTCAGTGGTGTCTTTTGATATGGGGGGCACAACTGCCAAAATATGTCTAATTGATAACTTTGAACTGCCGCTCTCGAGAACATTTGAAGTCGACCGCGCACACCGCTTTATGAAAGGAAGCGGAATGCCGATCAAGATTCCGGTTGTCGACATGGTTGAAATTGGCGCAGGCGGCGGTTCATTGGCTAAAGTCGACGAGCTCGGGCGAATTCATGTTGGCCCCGAGAGTGCCGGATCAGAGCCTGGTCCGGCATGTTACGGCAGCGGAGGTAAAAATGCTGCGGTCACCGATGCGAATCTGGTGCTTAAACGACTCGATCCCGAAAAATTTGCCGGTGGCAGCATGGTGCTCGATTCTGAGTCTGCTATCCAAGTCGTGAAAAAAGCCGTCGGCGATCCCTGGGGAGTAACCACAACGGAAGCGGCTCAGGCCATCATTGAAATTGTCGACGAGAATATGGCAAGCGCCGCTCGAGTCCACGCGGTAGAAAAAGGTGTCGACGTAAAAGAAAGAACCCTGATTGCTTTTGGGGGTGGCGCACCCCTTCATGCAATGTCGGTCGCCCGAAAACTTGGCATCTCAAGGGTCGTTGTCCCAAAAG
>JABHUE010000103.1 GCA_018672825.1 Pseudomonadota bacterium
CGAAGCTTTTTTGGATCGACTATCCCATCTTGATGGCACTCGACTTCCGGGACAAAGACGCTATCAAAACCGGTTGAACCTCGAACCGCGCGAGATTAATACCGAACTGCTCAAAAAAATAGGAGTGGCTGTTTAGCCACCCCTATCGCTTTTAAAAAAAAGCGAACTCAGAGATTAATCCCAATCCTCGGGCCACACCACCTTGACCACATTGGTTCTTTCCTGAATGTTGTTCAGGTTAGCGCCCCTGGCAATGGTTGAAACCATAAAGTAGAGCGTTTCGCCTTTGACAGGATCCCAGTCAATCGCCATTGGCGAGATTTTGACGTGATCACCTGACACCGTGCGTGCGGGTTTACAGGTATTTCCCACCGTGAACCATTCCCATGTCCCGCCGTACCACTGGCCATTTCTGAATGCGAACACCCAGGGATTAGCGTTCACTGAAATGTTATAGGCACCTGAGGTGTGACTGATTTCAGCACCCGGCCACTCGGTTGAAAAACTGCCGTTCAAGCAGATCACGCCGCCGCCAAGCTCCACGGTCATCGATTTGGTTTCCGGCCAGCCGGACACATCAGTGTGCAACCAGACGACTTTATTGAGATCAAAATCCGTAGCGCCCCCGGCGGTCACGGGTGCAGTCTCGTTCTGAGTGGTATCAGATACTGTTGCGGCCGGGGTATTTGAACTGTCATCAATACCAACCGACGTTTCATCAGACGAGCAGTCAAACGGCCAACACCAAAATTCTGAGCAGCCTGAAAGCCCGGTGACCATGGCGGTCAAAAATGCGCCGTGAATTAAATGCTTTTGATATTTTTTCATTATCTGACTCCAGTCGTGGGAGGGAGATTTTTCTCGTTAAACCTAAATGTATCGAAACACGTTCGGATTTAACAAAGACATAGGCTAAGATTTAAACATACTCTTATCTAGCAATATTCCTATTTTATAGCATTAATGTGATTTGGCTAATCATTGGACGCAAAAGCCTAATCATTTGGAACCAAAAGCATATTGCCAATCGCTCAATTCCCACGTGTTAAATCGATTCGAAATCAGAGCTTATCGTTTTATTTTTGATAAAACCTGTATTGCTCTAGAATTCACCTACCCTAGAACGCTTTAAATCACCGACAGTTTTAAAAAATTTTGCTTAAACTGTCTTTTGGGAAAATTTTCCGGGAAAAACCACACGCGGTGGGTAATCGGAATCCAATTTCGCCAACATAAAAACTAGGATTTTCATGCCAGACGTTCAACTCTTTGATCGCCAACCTGTTAAGCAAGACTTCGATGTTCTGGTGATCGGTGGGGGCATTACTGGCGCTTGGACGGCATTGGATTGCAGCCTGCGCGGTCTTTCGACGATATTGGTCGAGATTGGGGATTTTGGGGGTGCGACCTCGATGCGTTCGTCTCGCCTTTTGCACGGCGGCATCCGATATCTCCAGCAACTTGAGCTTCGCAAAGTTCGCGAGTCATCACGGGAACGTGGACTTATCGCCCAATCGGCGCCGCATATGGTCGACTTTGTACCTTTTATGGTGCCTACCTTTTCCGGCCTTCAAAGAGGTCGTGCTTTTTTACATGCGGGAATGCTTGCCTATCGCGCATTGACCATGGGTACGCACAGCGCTTCGAAAGACCCAACGCTTAGAATACCGGCCGACCATCGTATTTCTGGTTCTGAAATTCAACGCCATGGCATTCACTCAAAGGAGAAAATGACCGGCGGTCGAATCCTTTATGAGGCTCAGGTGCAAAGCTCGGAGCGAATGACTTTCGAGGTCATCAACCGAGCGCGGGCGGAAGGTGCGGTTGCACTCAACTATATGGCTGTACAGCAATATATAAAGACAGGCGATCAGGTGGCAGGCGTTATCGCAAAAGATCTGGTCTCCGGAAATACCCTCGACCTCAAAGCGCGAATCGTGATCAATGCAGCAGGACCCTGGTGTGACTCACTCAATGATAATGCATCACTGCAAAAACTGAACACCGGATTTGCAAGAGGTGCGCATATCATCACGCGATCATTGCTGGGACCTTATGCGGTCGCGCTTCCATCGAGCTTTAAAAGCGACGGAGTTGCAACCCGGGGCAACAGACACATCTTCATTATCCCCTGGCGCAATCGTTCGTTAATCGGAACCAGCTATATGGAATCATCTGAGCCCACAGAAGATCTCACGCCAACCCCTGACGAAATTCAGCAATTAATAAGTACGGTAAATCAGTCGCTTCCAGAATCGAGACTCACAACAAATGATGTCATTCGGTCTTTTGCGGGCTACTATCCTCTACAGAGTGCCACAATAAAAAAGGGCATCTATCAGGGCACTGGCGAATACCGGCTTGTTGACCAAAGTACAACCGATGGAGTTGACGGTTTAATTACCGCGCTCGGCGCAAAGTTCACGACCGCTCGGCGCACCGCAGAATTGGCAACAGAACTCGCTCAAAAAAAACTGGGGCATACAACCCAAAATGGGCGCCCGACCCGATCCATTAAGTTGCTCGGATCGGAATATAAGGAATTGAATCAGTTTCGGTCGGCATGCTTAAAAAAATACGCCAACTTATGGTCGAGCCCCGTATGCCTTCATCTGATCAGCTGCTATGGATCCCGCATCGATGAAATCGCTAAACTCTGTGATCAGGATCCAGCGCTCAATCGAGTTCTTTTTGACGGGGGTGACACTATTGCAGCGCAAATTGTCTGGGCCGCAAGACACGAAGTCGTCGTCCATCTGGGTGATATTCTTTTTCGTCGAACGGATCTTGGTCTATTGAATAATCTCACTATCGATATGATCAAGGACTGCGCTGATCTCTCGGGTGAAGAACTCGGATGGGACGATCATCGACGACAAGGCGAGATCGAGTTAGCTCAAAACGAGCTCGACAAAACAATGCCCGCCTCAAACTGCGGATAACCCCCCTTGAAAGTTTTACATATCGCGCCAACACCGTTTTTCTCTGATAGGGGCTGTCATATTCGGGTGCTCAGCGTCATTCAGTCGATCGAAACCTTTGGGGCGGCCAATATTCTCTGCACGTATCCGCTCGGTCGTGATTTACCCGATGTTGATATTCGGCGTATATCAGCTGTATCCGGGTACTCACGGGTCGAAGCGGGCCCCCAGCCTGGAAAAATCAAAGCAGATATTAAGCTGTTATTACTTGGCTTACGCACGGCGCTTAAAGAAAAGCCTGACGTCATTCATGCTCATCTCCATGAAGGTGTTGTGCTTGGATGGATAATCAAATGGCTTTTAATCTGGCGGCGTATCCCGCTTGTTGCCGATCTTCAAGGCGGACTCGTCGGTGAACTTGATGATCATGGATTTTTCTCTAAGACCGGATGGCGATCATCTGCGCTCCGGTCTCTTTTTTGGTTAGCTGAACTTTTAATCCTGAAACTCCCCGCGCATATTTTTTGTTCCTCAATTAACAGTGAGAAAATATTTTTGCAGGAATACAAAATCAGGCGAGCGAAAATAACCCGTTTGGATGATCGAGTTGATCTCTCGGCTTATGAGCCGGATCGGAAAGATAAAAAAGCATCGTTATCTCTCGATTCGAAATTTATCGTGGTATTTAGCGGTTCTCTTCTGCCCATCAAAGGTCTTGATGTTCTACAACACGTCATTTTGCAGCTCTGTCCCATTCGGGAGGATATCGGATTTCTATTGGTCGGCTACCCGACCGATGTGATGCAGCGTTTTATGGTCGAAAACAAGCTTGAAACACGCGTCCAATTGGTAGGCCGGGTCGCATTTGAATCTTTGCCCAAATATCTTTTAACCGCTGATGTCGGTATTGAGCCCAAACAATCCTCGTCCGGGGAAGGCAGCGGAAAACTGCTTCATTACATGGCGGCCGGACTTGCGATCGCCGCTTTTCCAACCAAACATAATCAAGAACTCGCAGGCAACGACGCGTTCGCAAAAGAACATTCAGCAACCGCACTCGCGCAGCACATTGCGCAATTAGCCGATAACCCGGCTCGTTGTCATGAACTTGGCAAACAGAATCGGAAAAAAGTCGAGCCTTTCTCGTTAGAATCAGGCGGCCATATAATCGCGAGGGTTTACAGAAATCTGAACCTTCCATGTTCATCTGAATTACCGGAATAAGGGAGACTTTCAACAATGCGAATTTTAGTCACGGGAGGCACCGGCTTTTCAGGTAAAGCACTTGTCAAAAGATTGCATGACGACGGCCATGAAGTCATCGCGCTGGATTACAAAGAAGGTGTCAAAACACAGGAAATCCGTGATTGGGGTGTACGGGTCATGATCGGAAGCGTAACGGATCCCGCGGTGGTTAAAGAAGCAATGCAGGGAGTCGATGTTGTGCATCATCTTGCGGCCGCATTTCGGGAGCTTGATGTCCCGAATACTTACTACGACGAAGTCAACGTTGGCGGCGCACGTATTGTGCTGGACGCTGCGGTATCCGCCGGCGCGAAACGATTTATCTACTGCAGCACGTGCGGTGTGCATGGAAACGTTCAGCACCCGCCTGCCAATGAAGACGCGCCCATTGCAGCCGCTGACTACTATCAACAGACTAAATATCAGGCGGAACCGCTCGTACATGAGTATCAAAACCGCGGCCTTTCCACTGTCATTCTGCGCCCGGCGGCCATCTACGGGCCTGGCGATCCCGAGCGGTTTGGGATGATCTTTCGCCGCGTGGCCAAGGGCTCATTCCCGATCTTTGGAGACGGAAAAGCGTTTTACCATCCTTTGTACATCGATAACTTCGTCGACGCGCTCGAAAAAGTGTCGCACGATGGCGTGGGTGACGGGCGCACCTACTTAATTGCGGATCACGAGTACGTGACAACAGAGGAGTTAGTGAA
>JABHUE010000106.1 GCA_018672825.1 Pseudomonadota bacterium
AGAATCCATATTTGATTTAACAACCTCTATGGGGGGTGAAAACCTGCCAGTCGTATTCAGAGAGCGTATCGCTTTTAGTCGGGCAGGAATCAAAAAGCCGGATATTTTAATCCTGGATAATGCCCTCGCTAGCCATGCAGGTGAAACCCGAGAACTGATGAGAGAGCGCATTAGCAACCTCATGCCAGACACAACCAAAATCTTTATTGAAAATCAGATTCAACGTTCAGATAGTTACGATATGGTTATAGAGATTATTGACGGGCGAATCGATGGTCGTGTTACTGATGATGAGTCCCAATACACAGGACCAGAACGACGCAAAAACGCCGACGCGCGTCAGGATCTTAGTCGCAAGCTTGAAATCGTGACCCAAACAGCTTTGTTCGGCAAGCTTGATCGCAAACAGCAAAGGTTACTGGCATTTAGCGCGCAGTGGTACAAAGCCAAAGCCGGTCAGAAAGTGTTTGAAGTCGGACAAGAGGCTGATGCCGCCTATCTTTGTGTCAGCGGCTTATCGGGTCTGTATTGGGTGCAGGATGGGGAAAGTCGATTAGTCACTGAAATTCCACCAGGACGACTCATTGGCGATCTTGCAGTCATCCAAAACGAGTCTCGTCTTCTCGACCTCATTTGTATCGAAGACAGCGTGTTTTTACGTATTGGCGCCACGGAATTGCTCGCAGTAATCGAAAACGATGCGATGGTAGCCACCAGCCTGCTTCGATCGGTGGGAGGTCATTTGACGGACACGGCATCTCGGTTGAGCGCAATGAGAGCCTACGCAGTCGAGCGCGGCGTCGATTTCGCCGATCTCGACTCTCCGATCGATAATGTAAGCGAGGGTCAAAATTTGCGGCATCCCTAACTGTGTGTATGCTAGCGAATAAAGAACGATCACAAATGCCGAATAATAAAAACTTTCTCCTGCTCTGGCCCACGGCATTTATGCGGGACCAGATACCTTTGGATCCTCGGATTAACGAGATGCTGAGGGGGGAGCTTATGCGTCTCGATGGCGAGCGCGAGAGCATGACGACAGCCTATCGGGATGAAAATCTGCTTTCCTCCGAGCATCCCGCGATCAGCTGGCTAAGAGACTGTATCCACCATGCCGTAATTCGTTATGTCAAAAATAGTGAAATTGACTATGCACTTGATTGGCACCTGCAGGGATGGGCAAACATTAATCGCTTTGGTGACTATCACAACCTGCACAACCATCCGCACGCTTGGCTTTCTGGAACCTACTATGTTGCAGTTCCCGAGACACCGCTTGACCTTCCCGGTCGTGCCGATCGGACACCTGGCGCAATATCTTTTTTTGATCCCCGGCCACAGGCGAATATGAACGCCATCAATAAAGATGGGCAAGTCGACCCCGAGTACCGGGTACAACCCAAGGCCGGCGAAATTTTGCTGTGGCCAGCCTTTTTGCACCACGCTGTTCATCCGAACCTTTCTGAAAACGAACGAATTTCGGTCTCTTTTAACGTTGTGTTACGGCAACACGAACAATATTTACCGACACAATAGCCACCTCGACTTGCGCCGGATTGGTATACTGACGGCGTCGTCCCCGTAGCTCAGCTAGGATAGAGCAATCGCCTCCTAAACGTACCTGGGCACCAGACAGTGGAAACGGTCTGCGTGAATCTGCTCAAATTCGGTGAACCCTCAGCATGGAAGATGGTGGCAATACCGAGCCAAGCCCATATGATTGGGAAGGTGTAGAGACTTGACGGGCAGCACCTAAGGGCGCCAGCGCCTACTGGTGAAGGGAAAGTCCAGACTCCAAACAGATCATCTGGCGGCGAAAGCCGTAGGGGTACGAAGCGATAGGTCGCAAGTTCGAATCTTGCCGGGGACGCCATTTATCATCCACAGTTATGTTGCGGACAAAGCTGTGGATAACCTGTTGAAAACGAACGAATCACGTTAGCACCTTGCCGATCATGATTCGAATGTCTTATGAGATAACGATAAGTGAACAAAATCAACTTGGCCGACTGCCCTGCTGCCAGATTTGGCCGGCGACTCGGGGCCATTTTTTATGATCTAATCGTATTACTGGGAATCTTATTCATCGCAGGACT
Source organism: Pseudomonadota bacterium (assembly GCA_018672825.1). GTDB lineage: Bacteria > Pseudomonadota > Gammaproteobacteria > Arenicellales > UBA868 > UBA868. The sequence continues at coordinate 2,097 of JABHUE010000106.1, forward strand.
TCCCTTGCCCCTAGTTGACGCCTTTGTGGAGGATATGGCCTCAGCAACTTTTCTCAAACGGGCGTACCTCCTGGGCGTCATCTTTTTGTATCTTGGCGGATTTTGGGTAAACGGAGGACAGACGGTTGGAATGAAAGCCTGGAGACTGCGAATTATTTGCCAGAATGGTCAACCCCTCACCTGGAAAAAAGCGCTCACACGGTATCTGGGTGGGTGTTTATCGGTGGCCAGTTTTGGACTGGGTTTTATTTGGGCGACCGTTGATAGAAAAAAACAATCATGGCATGACAAACTCTCGGGGACACATTTAATCTGGTGTCCAGACTCCAACAAGAAAAATTGAATATCGCATGATAGGCTCATTTAAAAAAAGCAATAATTCGCTCACGCTGAAAGCCAAGATATTTAGTGTGACACTGCTGACGCTTATCCTTCCCTTGAAAGCGATTGGAAACGTGACGATGGCAGCGCCTGAACCCGCCACCGGATGGAAAGGCAAACCGGAAGTTGCTGCGAGTGAATACATGGCAGTCACAGCAAACCCTATCGCCACTCAGGTCGCTGTCGACGTACTCGCAAACGGTGGAAATGCAATCGACGCAATGGTTGCGGCACAACTGGTTCTCAATCTCGTCGAGCCTCAATCCTCGGGAATTGGTGGTGGCGCTTTTCTTGTTTATTGGGATGCCAACAAGCGACTCTTGCAAACTTTTGACGGGCGTGAGACGGCGCCTGCACTTGCTGACGAAGACTATTTTCGAAAACCCTCCGGCGATCTCCTAAAATGGCGGCAAGCTCGAATTGGTGGCCGGGCCGTTGGTGTTCCGGGCACGCTCGACCTTTTGCATACGGCTCACAAGCAATTCGGTGATCATGATTGGGCCAAACTTTTTCAACCTGCTATCAACCTCGCGCGCGAAGGGTTTTCAGTTTCACCCAGACTATCTCGATCGATAGCGGGCGCCTCAAAATACCTGAAAACATTTCCCGAAACCGCGAAATACTTCTTCACACCAGCCGCAGAGCCTTTGCCTGCCGGCTACGTCCTTAAGAACCCTGCATTTGCTGAAACATTATCGTTAATCGCAAGCAAAGGTCCGGGTGTTTTCTATGATGGGCCGATTGGAGACGAGATTCTCGAATCCTTAGGTAATACCTCTGAACTGCCGTCACTAATGACTGAAGATGACCTTCGCGCCTACCAGACAATTTCACGTCCAGCCGTATGCGCGCCTTTTAAAGATTTTTCGATTTGCGGAATGGGCCCACCCAGTTCAGGCGGGCTGACTGTCGGGCAGATTCTGGGCATCAGCGAGCATTTTAATCTTCAGGGTATGGGGCCCACTCCTGACGGCATTCATATCGTTCTCGAGGCATCGCGTCTTGCTTTTGCGGATCGTGCCCGATTTATGGCTGATAGTGATTTTGTCTCGGTTCCAGTTGCAGGCTTAATTAATCCTGGATATTTAAAAAAACGCGCCCGTCTTATCCAGACCGAAACAGCCATGGATAAGGCCCAATCTGGCAATCCGCCGGGTGCAGATCTGAGTCAAGCGACTTTTTATCATCCTGAGTCTGTGGGCACGAGTCACTTGAGCATTGTTGATCAACAGGGAAATATTGTCTCCTTAACAACAACGATCGAGTCTGGGTTCGGCAGTACAATCATGACGCAAGGGTTTTTGCTAAATAATGAAATGACCGATTTCTCTTTCCGCAAAAGCGTTGAGAACAGGCCCATTGCCAACCGCGTTGAAGGCTCAAAACGCCCCCGCAGTTCAATGGCGCCCACGATCGTATTTAATTCTGGTGGCAGGCCTGTCTTGGTCGCCGGATCACCCGGTGGCAGTCGAATCATTTGCTATGTTGCAAAAACCATCGTAAACATACTTGAGTGGGACATGCGTCCCCAAGAAGCCGTCTCAACGCCCCATTTTTGCAACCGGAACGGTAAAACAGAGCTTGAACCTCAAACTCCCGAAACGACGCAAAAAGCTCTCGTATCAGCCGGTCATGATATCAATATCAAGGAAATGAACAGCGGGCTACACGTCATCCAGATTTTGTCTGACGGTCGACTGATTGGTGGCGCTGATCCTCGTCGCGAAGGTCTCGCAATGGGGGATTAATTCTTTAACGCTCTAATCCTTCGATGACTTTATGGTGATATTTGATTCCGTCAAAATCACTCATCTCCCGTAAACCCGTCGGACTCGTAATATTCACTTCAATTAACATCCCGCCGATCACATCGATACCCGCAAATCGGACGCCATGCGCAACAAGATCCTTGCTGATTGCATCACATATCTCCTGATCTTTATCATCGAGCCCCGCACTTATCGCTCGACCTCCCTGATCAAGATTATTGAGCTCGACATCTTCGGCATGAACTCGCAAAATTGCGCCAAGCGGTTGACCATCCAATAAAAGAATACGCTTGTCGCCGTCCCGAGCTGCCGGTAAATATTCCTGCACCACCACCCAATGCCGACCACTTCGTGTCGCTTGCTCAATGCCGCTCTGTTGGTCTTCTGCAGACAAACTATGATCCAGAAAGATAATCCCCTTTCCGCCATGGCCATCGACGGGCTTGATCGTAATCCGCTCATGCGCTGACAGAAATTCCTGAATGTCCACCGCACGTCGAGACACCAATGTATGCGGCGTAAAATGTGGATATCTAAGGGCAGCAAGTTTTTCATTCCAGTCGCGAACGGTAGAGGGTCGGTTAATAATCTGCACACGATCCGGCAAACAATCGAGCAGCAAGGTCACATAGAAATATCCCCTGTCAAACGGCGGATCGGTCCGAATCCAAACAACATCCATAGTCGCGAGCGATACAATTTCGGTCGATAGCACTTCGAACGGATGATCAGGATCATCAATAACGTCAACATTTATGGCTGACGCCCAAGCTTGATCATGTCGAAGATGCAAAGCGCTAGGATCAATATAAAAAACATCATGACCACGTTCGCGCGCAGCCAGCATTAGAAAGTAGGTTGTATCCTTGTGGGGCTTGACCCGCTCAAGCGGGTCCATAACGAAAGCGTGTCTCATTAAGTCAGCATATCATTTTTTGCAATTTGCCAGATCACTTTCGACGGCGACTGTTACGGCTTCGGCGAGAACTGGCGTCTGTCTCCGGTAAACTCCCAGTCGACGCACAAACGGCTCTTGTTCCCGCGGTAACCGGCCCCAGTATTTCAACAATGGTATCAATCTCGGGCGCAGTCCTGACTTGATGAGCAACTAACGCATCCCGCATTGCGGTCAAGTGCATTGGTGTCGTCCCGCAGCACCCCCCAATAATACGAGCACCGATGTCACGGGCAAGACACGCATATTCGGCCATCAACTCCGGAGTGCCACTGTATTTGATTTCACCATCTACGAATTCGGGAATCCCGCAATTTCCTTTCGCGATCAGAATATCCTGAGGGCTCGCGTGTCGGCGCATCGCCGCGATCGTTCCGATAAGGTCTGCGGCACCGACGCCACAGTTAGCGCCGTACGCCGCTAATCGCGGCACGGTTTCGCGGTAAATATCGACGAGTTGAGCTGGCGGCACGCCCATCATCGTGCTTCCGTTGGTATCAAATGTCATCGTCGCCACGATGGGAGCGCCCGCTTTCGCAGCACCCACCCCTGCCGCCTGAAGTTCTTCTGTTGATGACATGGTCTCAAGCCAAATGATATCTACACCTCCCTCGACCAAGGCTGCTGCTTGCTCCTCGAACGCCGCGGTGGCGTCAGAGATGCTCAACGATCCAATCGGTTCAAGAATTTCACCCGTTGGCCCAATTGATCCAGCAACAATGACTTGACGACCCGAAACATCTGCAACCCCGCGCGCAATCTGAGCCGCTGCATAATTAAGCTCTCTTACCCTACTTTCAGCCTGATGAAGCTTGAGCCGGTAAGCAGAGCCTCCAAAGCTATTGGTCAAAATAATATCAGCGCCTGACTCAACAAACTGACGGTGCAAAGACGCGACCCGATCAGGATAATCTATATTCCAAAGCTCTGGTGAATCACCGGACTGTAATCCCATCGCAAAATAATTCGTGCCGGTCGCGCCATCAGCAAGCAGCCAATCTCGCTCGTTCAATATTTTTTCCCATCGACTCGGTGACATTCTTATCTCCTTTTCGCTCAGATAAATCGATCATTGCAATGCCTGCGCAAAACAAAACCCGCGTCAGCTTTCGCTAAAGCGGGCTCCATAGTCACCACTCGCTTTAGCAAACTTGTATAGCGCCCGCAAGCTGATGATCAAATCGGCGCTTAGAAGAATTATACCAAGGTTGTGGGCTCATTCCCACTTCGAGAGTGGGCAAAGACGTCAGAAAATACGAGCAAGTGGATTTGTCGGATCAATTCCATCCATAAACGGCTTTCGCCGATCGGGGTTAGTAAGCTGATAGATTGTCCCGAGCCAGTTGTTAAATACAATTTTTCCGGTATCACCCCAGGTGTTATCGACAAGGATATCGGATTCGGGGAATTCCCGACAATCGATCCCCAGACGCCGGGCTTCCTCAGCATCCGCGCGATACTGGTCTAACAACGGTATCATCTCAGGCATGAAATAGTGCGTCGGGAATGGTGGGTATCGATCGACCTCACCATCCAAGAAGCGATTCACTTCTCGCTTGTATTCCTTTAGAAGTGAGAAGTTATCGTACTCAGGATGCCCCTGGAAGAATATTAATCGAAGACCATCTGCACTTGTTGCTAAGTGCACGCCAGCCTCTTCACTTTGGACCAACACCTGTTGTCCCACATTTCGCATATCAGTCGCGCTGATATCATTCCATCTAGAATGCGGCACGTCAAAACGGCTATTAATATTTCGAACCAAGGGATGATCAGCTACGACGCGATGGGGAAATACACCCCAACGCTTTTCAGATAACGGTCGTCGAGATACCTCGTGCAGGTGGAGAAACGCGGCATGTGTTGCCAGGCAGGCACACAACGTTGATGTGACATGTTCAATTGCCCAGTCCAGCGTCTCCACCATGGGCTCCCAAAACGACTCGTCGGGAAGTTCCGCGCAGACAGGATTTGCACCGCTCACAATCAGTGCATCTAACCCATCCAACTTTAACTGATCAAAATCATAATAGTACTTTTCAATATGTCGCTTGGCGTCAACTCCCCTTGTAATCTGAGGCGGCGAGAAAGGATAAACATAAAACTGTGCGATCCGATTGCAACCGCCAATTAACCTGAGAAATTGACGCTCTGTTGCCTCCATCGCGGCGTCAGGCATATTATTCATCAACCCAATATGTAACTCTCGAATATCCTGCGAGACCGCACGATCCCGCGAGAGCACATCACCCCCTTCCAAGCGAAATCGGTCAAAACTCGGCAAACCCGTGTTGGCAACGATCGGCATCTCTATCCCAATGCCTCACAGATCAATTCAATAAGTTCGGTCTCCCCATGAATCTCGTCAATACGGTCTGCGGGTAACACCACGCCGAACTCTTCCGCAATTTGCTCATAGCGGGGAAGTCGATGGTTAACTAATCGAGGGAAAATCCAACGAAACAGATCGCTCGGAACAATCTCATCAGGATGAGACAAGCTGAACTCCTCTAAATACTCAGGAAGCACATGATCAAGGAAATCGCTCCGATAATACATCGGCTTAGGTTCATCCATCGACCGCTCGATAATTTTTTCGAGCATCTCGTCAGACGGTTTTAAATAAACAATCAACGTATCTTCAGCAAGCTGTTCTAAAACGCCAGGTTCATCCAGCTCACAAAGACTCCCTCCCGCATCATTAATAAAATGGGGATAACCGTAGATCTCTAAAGATTTATCAATAAATTCACGAACATCCAGCATCGAACAAACCTCTGCATCACGATGGAGCGCTTGCCGACGCTTAAATTCGTCAATACCTAAGCCGCCCAACGCCGGGTCGCCAACCATACCCAAGAAACCAGAAAGCGGTTTCAAATTGCTTACCGTAATGTTGTTACACAAATAAATAGAGTCAGAACGCAACAATTCGGCGAGAAGTGGAGACTTCATCGCCTCCCGTTTTGCGTTGTCGAGGATGGCTTCACCAAGATAACGGGTACCAATTCGATAATCGCCAGAATAATGAAACCAGGTGCGCTGCGGCAGTCTCGACGCAAGCGTTGTTTTCCCGGCTCCAGACATTCCGAGAAGCGTGATCGCTTTATGGGGCGACGTCCAGAATTCAGCACCGGATAGATTATTTCGATACATACTATTAACAACCTTCAATCCAAACTAGTTTTTCCAATGCCGATCTCAGCCCATCAGGTAAAGCACAAGGTCGACGATCATCGCGCTTCACATAAACATGCGTAAACCCACCAATCGCTACTGCCTCATCATTATCGGTTGAAAATAGGCCCACCGAGTACGCCACACTAGAATTTCCTATCCGGTCAACTCTCAATCCGCAGTCTACCTGCCCAGGATAATTTAGGGGCGCAAAAAACTGGCATTGCGATGACACGACAAGGCCAATGAGGTCACCGTTTTGAATATCAATCAGTCTATTCTCGATCAGAAACTGGTTAACAACGCTATCGATATAGGTGAAATAAACTGCATTATTGACATGTCCATATATGTCGTTATCTCCCCAGCGGGTACTAATCGACTGCCAATAAAAAAAATCCTTGCGCCCGGATCTCAGGCCTGAAGCGCTTGCTAAACGATTCAACCCCCAACCCTAACCACTGTTCGACCGACTACTGACCCGGTTAAATACTCATCAAAGGCATTGGGCAAATCCGCAAAATCAATTGTTCGAGGCACGATCAGGTCCAAGTGGGCAGGTTTTAAATCCTCGCTCAAGCGCTTCCATGCTTTGTTCCGCAGACTGGAAGGCATTTCAATTGAGTTGATTCCGAGCAATGAAACACCTCTTAAAATAAATGGCATGACTGTGGTTTCGAGTTTAATTCCGCTCGCGTTACCAATCGAGGCGATGCTGCCCCACGGCCGAACCGTTCGGGTGAGCCATCCTAAAGTTTCTCCACCCACATTGTCGACAGCCCCACCCCAAAGACCTTTCTCAAGCGGCCGACTACCCATCTCAACCGAATGGCGATCAATAAAATCTGACGCACCGAGTTGACGAAGATACTCATGTTGATCTGACTTTCCGGTCAAAGCAACCACTTCGAACCCTTTTGCCGACAACATATCAATCACAATACTGCCAACCCCGCCAGTAGCACCCGTGACAATCATCTGGCCCTGAGATGGGTCCTGTCCGTTCTCCTCCAGACGGATCATTGCAATCGCAGCCGTAAAGCCCGCCGTTCCGAGTGCCATCACTTCTCGCAGATCAAGACTGTCTGGCACACTGACCACACACTCGCCCGGCACCCGCGCGATCTCAGAGAATCCGCCATCACGGGTCTCAGACAACCCACAACCGCAAACGAGGACTTTTTGCCCTACGCTAAAATTTGGACTTTCGCTACTTTCTACTACACCAGAAAAATCAATACCACCGTTTAATTCTGGCGCTCTCAGAATTTTTGCGGCGCCTGTGGCTGCAAGTGCATCTTTAAAATTAATACCTGAATAAGCCACCCGCACGACGACATCGCCGTCAGTCAGGTTTTCCACTTCTAAATCTTCAAAACCGGTACTGACACCTTTTTCTTGTTGGTGTATTCTGAAAGCCTTAAAAGGCATAGTCTGATCTCCATCAATAGGTCGGCGATGTCTTGAGTTATGAGCCGACGGAAAAATTATTCTAAATTCTAACGCGTCGATTCATGCCAAGGCCAATTTGATAACTCGATGAACCTCAGGTTTGCCGAGATCTTAATTTTTTTACCTCAATCACAGCGAGTCAAAAATGCCCGAAGATACGCTATTTAGCAAGATTGTTAGGCGGGAACTCCCTGCCGATATTGTTTTTCAAGACGACCAAGTGACTGCTTTTCGAGACATAAATCCTCAAGCGCCGACTCATATCTTGATCGTGCCTAACAAAATTATCCCGACGGTTAACGATGTTATTAAGGAAGACGAGGCGACCCTCGGACACCTATTTATAGTTGCTCATCAGATCGCCAAATCCGAAGGGATTGACTCTGATGGTTACCGGCTTCTGATAAATTGCGGTCAACATGCGAATCAAGAAGTCTTTCATTTACACATGCACCTGTTGGGTGGCCGCCCCCTTGGACCCATGCTAAAACTGCCGTCTTAATCCTGATCGGCTAATGATTGTCTGCGCTTTTCTTCACGTTCACGTAACTCCACCCGGCGAATCTTACCCGTCGTGGTCATAGGCAACTGCGCAAGAAACTCGATTTCCCGAGGGTACTCATACTCGGATCGCTCACGGCGAACTTGGCTCTGAATTTCTTTTTTCAAAGCCTCCGATGATCGATGCCCCGGGGCCAGCACGACAAAGGCTTTGATTATTTCACCTCGCAGTTCATCGGGTATACCGACCACCGCCGCTTGAGAGACTGAGGAATTTTTCAAGAGGCAATCTTCGATCTCACCAGGGCCAATTCTGTGACCTGCACTTGAGATAACATCATCTTTGCGACCCATGAACCAAAGATATCCATCTGAATCACGGTAGCCAAGGTCGCCCGTCGACCACCATGAGCCAATAAACTTGTCCCGAGTTGCCTGATCACGATTCCAGTAGCCCAAAAACATAACGGGATCATCTCGCCAAGCGCATAGTTCCCCGATCTCACCATCTGCTAACACATTTCCATTTTCGTCAATCGGCTCAACACAATGCCCGGGATAGGGCTTGCCCATCGCACCGGGCTTTACCGGCATAATGCTTGAACAATTTCCGACAAGATAGTTGAATTCTGTTTGACCCCACATCTCGTTCACTTTGACCTGCAGTACCTCCTCAGCCCACTGATAAATGTGGGCCCCCATCGATTCTCCCGCCGACATGATGCTTCGGAGATCAAGGCTTTTAATCAATTTATCGGGGACTTGGCGAAACATCTTTAATGCAGTTGGCGGGATAAACGCATTTTTGACCCGATAATTACTCACGAGATGGCACGCGCGTTCAGGATCAAATTTTCCACCATCAAATCCCAGCACCGGGCGCCCATAAAACCAAGACGGCATCAAACCATCAAGCAGTCCACCCGTCCACGCCCAGTCAGCTGGTGTCCACATTAGATCATCGGGCTGCGGGAAGAAATTCTGTGAAAGCTCAAAGCCGGTGAGATTACCAAGAAGACACCGATGCGCTAACACGGCGCCTTTTGGTGGACCTGTCGTCCCGGACGTATAAATCACCAGCGCCGGATCATTAGCCTGAGTGACAGCAGAACTAAACTGATCGGATGCCTTGTCAATTAACGCCCAGAATCCCGACTCAGGATCATCGCAATTAATAATCGTTTCAAGATTAGGAAGATCAGGGGTAAGCTGCTGTAGCACCTCCGATGCCTCTTTCGTTGTAATCACAAAACGGGCACCACTATCCTCCAATCGATAACGGAGCGCTTCTGATCCAAATAGAATGGAGAGCGGTAACGACAAGGCGCCCGCTTTCCACGCCGCAAGATGGGTGACCCCAGTTTCCACCCTCTGCGGCAATAAAATCGCCACCCTGTCGCCGCGTTTTAATCCCAAACTGATTAGCACATTTGCCAGTCGGTTCGAGAGCTTTTCGAGATCGCCGAATGTATAACGCGCCGACTCTCCGCGATCATTTTCACAGAAAAGTGCAACTTGTTTCGAAATTCCTTTGTGACGTCCGCAGACGGCCTCTGCTAGATTGAAATTGCCGGGAATATCCCACGCAAAAGAGGCGTGAATCTGATCGAAATCATTCTCGGAATCATCAAAAATCGTGTCAATGTCAGGCATGCACTGATATTATTTAGTCAGCAAAAAATGTCGTATAAAAAATAATCGTAAAAATTAAGTTTTTATTTCAGGGTGATAAGAATACTTCACATTCTGCGTCCGGCGAAAACAAAGCGTGTCGTACTGGAAATTGACTTGCAGGACCAGGCTGAGAGGCTTGATCAAAAATATCTCGCTTCTCAACTCCAAACACTGGCAACACGATATGGCGGGATTCGCATATAACGCGAGGGCTTAGGCTTATTCGTTCACAGGGCGCGACCGGAGCAGTTGACGCCACCACACGCAACTTGGCATCCTGATTTTCCGTGCCGCCGGGGAAGAGCGATGCAATATGACCGTCTAACCCCATGCTAACCAGAAGTGCATCCAACGGAAACTGCAGCTTTTCAAACTGATCATGAATAAAAGCGAGTGCGTTTTCGGACCTTCTATGATGCGTTTTGAGTGAAAATAATTCCGCATCTGCAGCGCGATTCTGCAAAAGCTTATTTCGAACCAAAGACTCGTTGCTGTGCTCACTTGCCAGCGACACCCATCGATCATCAGCAAGAACAACGCGGACTAATGACCAGGAAATAGGCGCCTTAGATAGTATTGGGAGAATTAACTCAGCACTGCGACCACCACACACTCCCAAAGTTGCCTGCCCTTTTGTCGAAAGCGCCTGACTTAAGCTGGCGATAATCGACTCTACAGCTGCCTGCACAGCGGCGTGCTTGTTATTGAACTGTCGGGCTTTGAAGGCTGTAGTCAATGCTTGGGTTTCGATTTAAGGATGGTCACAAAAGTAGCTCCCACAAATAAAACCGAAGCCGCAACGACGATGCTGGGGCCCGTTGGCGTATCCCACTGAAAGGAGGCAGACAGTCCTAAAATGACTGCGACTATCGCCAAAACCGCTGCAACTCCAGCCATCGATTCAGGTGTTCGCGATATCGGCCGTGCCGCCGCGGCAGGAATGATCAACATAGCAGTAATTAACAAAGCGCCGACAATTTTGATTGCCACCGCAACGAGAACTGCCAATGTTCCTATGAGAATCATGTTTTCCCGTCGGGTATCTATTCCCCTCGCCGCCGCGAGGTCTTCATTTAGAGTTAACAGTAGCAGACGCTCCCACCGCAGTCGAAGCGTCACAAGGACAAATGCCGATCCTACGCAAATAACCAAAAGATCGACGCGACTGATAGCAAGAATGTCGCCAAAGAGGTATGCGGAAAGATCTACTCGGACCCCAGGAAGAAAGACGACTGTCACCAGCCCAAGAGCTAAAGCGCCGTGCGCAGCAACGCCTAGCAAAGTATCGACAGCGAACATCCGTCCCGATAGAAAAAGAATCATAAAGGCCATGGCAAGCGCTGTAATCAGCACTCCCACAAAAATAGAAATGGAAAACGCAAGAGATAGAACAACACCTAGAATCGCGGCATGAGCTGTTGCGTCACCGAAATATGCCATCCGCCTCCAAACCACAAAACACCCCAACGGGCCGGTAGCAAGAGCGAGCGCGACACCCGCGAAAGCCGCACGCCAAAGGAAATCATCCAGCATCACACGCCATCCTCAGCATGATCATGGCGATGATCATGCTCATGGCGGTAAAGTGCCAGTGCGCCTTCAGTATTTACCCCGAACAGCGCTTGATACTCGGGTGCGGCAGAAACCAATGTTGGGGCTCCTTGACAACAAACATGCCCGTTTAAGCAGATCACATGATCAGACGACCGCATCACCACGTGCAGATCATGACTTACCATAAGTACGGCACAGTCAAGATCCTCACGGACACCTTCAATAAGTCGGTAGAAAGATGCGACTGCCGGCTGATCTAGACCCTGGGTTGGCTCATCCAGCACTAGCAGATCAGGCCGAACTAATAGTGCGTGAGCGAGCAATGCCCTCTGAAACTCTCCACCCGAAAGGGATGTCATCTGTTGTCCTAGCAAATTGGTTATCCCAACCTGATCGGCGACCTTGGAGTGTTTTTCCCCACCGTTAGATCCGGATAAACTGAGCCATCGGGAAACCGTCAGCGGCATGGCTTGATCAATAGCAAGTCGTTGTGGCACGTAACCGATCTTCAAACCCGCCTGGCGCAAGACGGCCCCCTCAGACGGCGCCTGCGCGCCAATCAGTATTTTGAGTAGCGTAGTTTTACCAGAGCCATTGGGTCCAACAACGGTAACGATTTCACGTCTCCGGATAGAAAGATCAACACCATCCAGAATTCGTCGCGATCCAACGCGTACGCCGCCTCCCTGAGTCTCGATAAGGCTCATTGCGGCATCCGTTCACGACACGCGGCACACA
>JABHUE010000107.1 GCA_018672825.1 Pseudomonadota bacterium
AAGACATGGAATATAAGAAAAGGTGTTGCCCCCAGCCTTTTCAAAAATCTCCGCGTTTTCTTCGGCAATTTCTTCAAGGGTTTCGAGACAATCAGCGGCAAATCCAGGACAGATAATATCGACGCTGTTGGTGCCTGAGGCGGGGAGCGCTTCAAGCGTTTTATCAGTGTAGGGGGTCAACCAGGGCGCTTTTCCGAATCGCGATTGGAACGTTAGCATCCACTGATCGGAATTGAGTGCTAATCGGTCCGCCAACGCCTTCGCCGTTGCATGGCACTGCTCGTAGTAAGGATCTCCCTGATCAGCATAACGTTGCGGGGTGCCGTGAAACGACATGATGAGTTTCTCGCCTCTTGGATGCTTTGCCCAATGCTCATGAACAGATTGAGTTAAAGCCTCGAGATATCCGTGATGACAGTGATAGTCCCGTATGAGGTGGGTGCTTGGAAGATTGCGCCAGCTTTTTAAAACATCATTGACCGCATCGAAAACTGAAGCGGAGGTGCTGCAGGAAAACTGAGGATAAAGGGGCAGCACGACGAGTCGGGATATACCTTCGTTCGCAAGATGAGTCATAACGGAATTAACTGAGGGTTCGCCGTATCGCATCGCCATGGCAACATGAACCGACTCCCCATGCTCAGTCATCAACAGGGTTGCCAGTTGCTCCGTCATCGCTTTGGTGTGCGCCATTAGCGGGGATCCCGAGTCACCCCAAATCTTGGCATAAGCCGCGGCGCTTCTTTTCGGTCGAATTCGGAGAACAACGCCGTGCAATATCCAGCACCATAACCAACGCGTAAGTTCAACGACCCGATGGTCGTGAAGAAATTCACCAAGATAACGGCGAACTGCGCCAGTTGAGGCGGCTTCTGGCGTACCGAGATTGACCAGTAAAACACCGGTGCGCTTCGAGGTTGATACGGTTAAACCACGTTTATAGCGCATTAATAATAATGCCTCATGTGCTTCGGCTTTGTCCGTAATCAATCATGCGCTTGATGGGTATGGCCGCTTGTGATCGAGTGGCTTCATCGACGACGACTTCGTTTTGTTCTGATTTGAGCACGTTGACCAATCGCTGTAGATCGTTCATCTTCATCCAAGGACAGTGAGCACAACTTTCGCAGGTGGCACCTTCGCCTGCGGTGGGCGCTGCGAGAAAATTTTTGCCGGGCGCCCGTTGACGCATTTTATGAAGGATGCCTTCTTCAGTTGCTACGATGAACAGTGGTGCGTTCATCGTTTCGACCGCGTGAATCAACTGTCCAGTCGAGCCGACGATGTCTGCCAAATTAATGACAGAAGGAGGCGATTCTGGGTGCACGAGCACTTTTGCGTCCGGATTTAACTGTTTAAGCTGCTCAAGTACCTCTCCTTTGAATTCTTCGTGAACGATACAACTTCCCTCCCAGAGCAACATATCAGCACCCGTTTGCCGTTGCACGTAGTCACCAAGATAACGGTCGGGCGCCCAAATTATTTTTTCACCTTGGTTTGAAAGGTCTTGAATAAGATTTAACGCAATCGATGAAGTGACGACCCAATCAGCGCGGGCTTTGACCTCTGCGCTCGTGTTAGCGTAAACCACGACTGTCCGGTCAGGATGTTGATCGCAAAAATCGGCGAACATATCAACGGGACATCCTAAATCGAGTGAGCATTCGGCCCCGCTTTCAACTAGAAAAACCTGCTTTTCCGGACTGAGAATTTTGGCGGTTTCTCCCATGAAGCGAACGCCCGCAACCAAAACCGTGCTCGCTTTGTGCGCAAGCCCGAAGCGCGCCATTTCTAACGAGTCGGCTACGCAACCCCCTGTGGCGTCCGCCAATTCCTGGATATCACTATCGACATAGTAGTGGGCGACCAACACAGCATCCCGTGCCCGTAAAAGCATTTTGGCTTCGTCGATGAGTGCATTTTTCTGGCGATGTTCCAGGGGTTCCGGCAGGCTCGCCCTTGCCGTCGCGGCTTGCTCAGCAATGTCATGATTTCGACTGCGTCGTGTGATTTCAGAAGAAGGCTGCATATCGGTATAGTGGTCGCGCCAGCGTCAAGACGGCGTCATGGCGTGTTGTGCGTTAGATTACCGTTGTATTTAAATTTAATTATTCAAAAAACAAACTCTATTATATGCACTGGATTGTATTAGGCATTATCGCGTTAGCGCTAATTATCACTGCAAGTTCGTATCCGCGACTCGCATTCGGTCTGCTCGCGGCTTTTCTCGGCGTTGGAATTTTGCTGGTACAGGTGATACCCGGTGAACGGGAGAGCGCCCAGAATATCGTTGATGCAAGCGACGTTGAGATCAGTAAAGTTAATGTCGTTGGCGCCTATGCTGGAAGTTTTGACTTAAGTGCCCGTGTCTTTAATCACTCTTTAATATCATCGTTATCAGAATTGACGCTCACGATCAGTTTAGATGATTGCAGTGATGCTAGCGAGAATGATCAAGATCGGGATCAACAATGCCAGTCTCTGGGTTCATCGACAGTACAGGTCGCGGTCAATATTCCTGCGAACGAGGCTAGAGACTTTCAGGTGAATCTTTCGTTTCCAAGTGCGATGGTGCGCGGTAGTGCACGTTGGAGAGTAGAGCCCGTTTCCGCTATCGGCCGTAACTGAATGATCCTCTAGCCAAACAAAAAAGGCGGCAGGTTTACCTGCCGCCTTTTCATCCATTTGTAAATCGGATGGGGTATAAAAACGCTCGCGCGTTATTTACCTTCTTTTGGTCGCTTTTTTCTTAGCAGCCTTTTTCTTGGTTGCTTTCTTAGCTACCTTTTTCTTAGCAGCCTTTTTCTTGGTTGCTTTCTTAGCTACCTTTTTCTTAGCAGCCTTTTTCTTGGTTGCCTTTTTGGCTACTGTTTTCTTGGCTACTTTTTTAGCCGCTTTTTTCTTGGTTGCTTTTTTCTTCGTTGCTTTCTTAGCTACCTTCTTTTTTGGCGCTGCCTTTTTCTTGGTCGCCTTCTTCTTTGCCGCCATAATGGCCTCCTGCTTAGGGTTGATGTACCTACGAATCAAAAATTGATTCACGTTTTCGGCTTATCGACACACCGCCTCTATCAGCAATACCACTTTGCGTTTCTCGTAAACATTAACTTCACCTGATCTAATGAAACGAGGAAGCGTACCGGTAAACTTTGGAATAACAACAAATAGTTATTCCTTGAACGCGAACTATAGTCATGCATTAATAAATGTCAAGCAAACACAATTTGATTTTTTTTGATTAACACTGGCAGAAAAATAGGTTTAAAAAAATAAAAAGTTTTTGTTTAGAAAATTCACGAAATTTAACTCAGAAATTTTTTAAAAAACGTTTAACACAAATTAGAAAAATTCTTTGAGTCGCGATGTTTTAAAAAACAAAAACAGCAAAAAAACAACTGAAAAAATAGATTAATTTCTATTGATGGCTATTGATCGTTTAATAGCGGAAGAATGAGCTGAAGGGTCTTGGAGGTCGCACCTGTGTTTTGGTGAATCATATGTTTACCGCGATCGCCCATTAAATTTCTTAGATGGGGGTCCTGAAGTAGCTGGTTTAAAACTTTGTCTAAATCTTCTTCATCTTTGATTTGGAATCCCGCTTTGGCCTCAAGTGTGAGGCGACTGATTTCAAGAAAATTCCCCATGTTGGATCCGAACACCACAGGCACACCCACCGCGCAGGGTTCCAAAATGTTATGCCCTCCGATGCCTCGAATGGGAATAAGACTGCCGCCGACCACCGCGATATCTGCCGCTCCGAAGAGCATTGGTAACTCTCCCATGGTGTCAGCAACCTGGACGCTCACCTGATCATCAAGTTTGCGGTCGTCGATGCTTCGGCGATTGAGTTCGAAACCGTTGTTAGTCACTAATCGGGCGACAGGGTCAAATCGTTCCGGGTGGCGGGGTGCGATAACCAGAAGAAGGTCGTTAAATCTTGTTTGAAGTTTCTTAAACGTGCGAAGCAATAGCGCCTCTTCTCCTTCGTGAGTACTTCCAGCAACGATGACGGGACGGTTGAATCCCCACTCAGCTCTAATCGCGTGAGTGAGGTCCGCCATATTTAACGGCATCTTAATCTCGAACTTAGTACTACCTGTTCGATGAATTTTGTTGGCACCCACACCCAGGGTTTCGAGACGGCGTCGATCATCTTCGGTCTGGGTTGCGAATACTGATACCCTCGATAAGACTGATCGGATAAGAGGACGAATCATGTGATATCGATTTGCAGATTTTTCGGATAGCCGAATATTGGCCATGGCCACGGGGATGTTTCTTTGATGACAATGTCTGATGATGTTCGGCCAAATTTCGGTTTCCATCAGAATCAGCACTTTGGGCTGAATGTGGTCAAGAAATTGTTTAACGGCGAAAGCGTAGTCGTAAGGCGCGTAGCGGTGAACAACAGATGAGCTAAATGTATCGGTGACCTGTCGAGCCCCCGTTGGGGTCATCGTCGTAATGATGATCCGTGCAGAGGGGCGGTCTGTTAGGAAGCGTTGAACCAACGGTGTGGCGGCATGAACTTCTCCGACGGATACTGCATGTATCCAAAGATCAAAAGAAGGCTCTATTTTTTTACCGCTGCCAAAACGTTCGCCCAGCCGATTTAGATAACTCGGGTTTTTAAGTATCCTCAAGACCAGTTTTAAAACGAGTAGGGGAAGGAACAACCAAAGTGCGAGCGTGTAGAGAATGATGGGCATGGTCAACAGTAAAAACTAGGACCCCATTGCCGACTCGCGAAGCCAATCTCGCGGTTTGAGAAAATCTGTAACGAGTGTCTGTTCTGCGCTGCCCGGGTCGTCTTTTCGATCATATTGCCAAGTGACTTTGGGGGGTAGAGACATCAGAATCGATTCGGTTCGACCTCCACTTTGGAGTCCAAAAAGAGTACCGCGGTCATAAACCAGGTTGAACTCGACATAACGTCCTCGGCGATAAAGCTGGAATGATCGTTGGTCAGAAGAGAATGCTTGAGCTCGTCTTTTGGAAACAATCGGCAGATAGGCCGGCAAAAAATGGTTTCCAACGCTTCGGGTTAATGCAAATGCGGTCTCAAAACCGCCCTCAGAGTAATCATCGAAAAAGAGTCCTCCGATCCCTCTTTGCTCGTTTCTATGTTTTATAAAAAAATAATCATCACACGCTTTCTTGAGCGTTGGATACAGATTAGAGCCAAAAGGGTCGACCGCGGCTTTTGCTGTTGTGTGCCAATGGATCGCATCCTCGAGATATCCATAGTAAGGCGTTAGATCAAATCCTCCCCCAAACCACCAGATCGGTCGATCGTTAGTGTGTGCGTAGAAGAATCGAACGTTCATGTGCGATGTGGGCACGAAAGGATTTTCAGGATGAATGACAAGGGATACGCCCATTGCCTGAAAAGGGCTTCCCGCCAGTTCGGGGTGTCGTGCCGACGCTGCTGCCGGCAGCGAACTGCCTTCAACATGGGAGAAGTTGACGCCCGCTTGTTCAAACAGCAGGCCTTTTTGCAATATCCGAGTTCGACCCTGGCCGTTCGATGATTCCCATGCATCCTCTTCGAAGACGCCCTTGCCATCCGCCTCGCCTAATGCCAGGCAGATGGCATCTTGAAGTGTTTTCAGGTAATCGCTGACCTGCGCAATATCAATATCGTTATTCAATTGTTCTAGCCCCTGATTGACTTTCCGGTCAGTGCGTCTGTGATGGCGCTGGGTTCCGAGGCGTTGCCTACCGCTGCATCGAGAATGCAATCAATTTCATTTTTGAATTCATTTTTTACTGACTGCGCGGTTCGTAGAGACGGCCGACCCGATCGATTTGCGCTGGTGGATACGATAGGCAGACCACTGTCGTGACAGAGCTGTTGTACAACGGGGTGGTTAGTGACACGAACCGCTAGTGACGAATGTTGACCGCGTAGCCAGGATGGGACACTCGACAGGGCGGGTAACAGCCAGGTATGTGGTCCAGGCCAGGAAGCCAGGGGTGCCACCATCAATTTTTCATTTGTCATATCAACGAGTCCCCGAAGTCTCAGGGGTGTGTCAGCGATCACGATAAGGCCGTGTCGCCAATCTCGATTTTTTAAAGCCAGTATACGGCGCACGGCCTCTTGATTGGAGGGGTCACACCCTAATCCAAAGCAAAATTCTGTTGGGTAGGCAATGACGCCGCCACGATGGAGGCAGTCGACGCCATCAGAAACCTCGCGTGTTAATGAATCTTTGATGATCGGGTACCTTCGGCGGGTCAGTCAAACGGCCCGCCAACCAATGTCAGGCCGCCATCCGGCTCCGGACCATTGGATTGACCCGACCCCGCTGTAAGCATTTTTTTGGGCGTCTATCAGGGTTTGTCCCAATGCCGTTACGCAAAGCACTCGCCCACCATCCGTCAGGATTTTATGATGCTCTGTTCGAGTACCCGCATGGAAAACTTTTATATCGCTGGAATTGATTTCATCAAGTCCATGAATTTCATCGCCCCGCGGGTAATCCCCGGGGTAGCCGTCTGCAACCATCACCACGCCCAGTGCATAACGGGAGTCCCATTCTAATGAGTAGTCATCGATACGCCCCTCGATTGCTGATACACACAGCGCGATCAAATCCGATTGCAACCTCATCAATATTGGCTGGGTTTCTGGATCACCCAGGCGACAGTTGAACTCCAGTACTTTAGGGTTTCCGTTGGGATCAATCATTAGGCCTGCGTACAAAAATCCAAGGTAAGGCATGCCTTCTTCTGCGAGTCCGCGAACTGTAGGATTAATAATTTCGTCCATGATGCGTTTATGCAGAGCGGGATCGACATTCGGCGCGGGGGAGAAAGCACCCATTCCTCCGGTGTTGGGCCCTTTGTCGCCCGCTTCTCTCGCTTTATGGTCCTGTGAAGTGGCGAGTGGGATGACCTGAGTCCCTGAAGCGACACAAATAAAGCTGACCTCTACGCCCTCAAGAAATTCTTCGATGACGAGCGTTTGCCCTGCGTCTCCGAAGCGTTGATCGACAAGAATTTCATCAATCGCGTTTAGCGCATCGACCTGGGTGTGTGCAATGATGACGCCTTTTCCGGCCGCCAAGCCGTCAGCTTTTAGCACCAGCGGAAGCGCATGAGCGAAGACGTATTCTCGGGCTTGTTCAGCATTTGTGAACGATTGCCAGCTCGCGGTGGGGATTTGATGCCGGTCGAGAAAAATTTTCGTAAAACTTTTGGATGCTTCCAGTTGAGCCGGGCCGCTGCGGGGGCCGAAGCAAGGAAGGCCGGCTTCCGAAAATCGATCGACAATTCCATCGACTAAAGGCGCTTCTGGACCGACGATCGTGAGATCCACTTGTTTTGAAATAGCAGCTGAGATCAGTCCGTCGATATCATCAGCCTTGACGGGAATATTCTCGACGTGCTTCTCCGTTGAAGTTCCCGCATTTCCAGGAGCAACGAACACTTTTTCGACTTGAGGTGAAGCGATGGCTTTCCATGCGAGCGCGTGCTCCCGCCCCCCATTGCCAACAATGAGAACTCGCATACGCTAGTGCCGGAAGTGCCGCATGCCGGTGAACACCATTGCCATTCCCTGCTCATCGGCAGCGGCGATGACTTCATTATCACGTTGCGAGCCACCGGGTTGGATGACCGCTTGGATCCCAGCTTTTCCAGCGGCATCAATGCCATCGCGGAAAGGAAAAAATGCGTCTGAAGCCATTACCGATCCGGCAACCGTTAGGTTCTCGTCGGCCGCCTTGATTCCTGCAATGCGGGCCGAATAAATACGACTCATCTGACCTGCCCCAATCCCAATGGTTCTAAGACCTGAGGCATACACAATCGCATTGGACTTTACAAATTTTGCGACGATCCAGGCGAACAGTAAATCATCGAGTTGTTCTGCGCTGGGTTTTTTCTGCGTCACGACCTTTAGATCAGATACGGTCACTCGACCCAAATCGTGATCCTGCACCAACAGACCGCCCCCAATTCGTTTAAAGTGGCGTTGTGCAAATCCGAGCGGATCGATCCCTGACACTTTCAGTACGCGGATGTTTGGTTTTGTTGCGAATATCCCGATAGCCTCTTCTGAGTAATCCGGTGCGATCATGACCTCGACAAATTGTCGTTCGACGATGATCTTGGCCGTCGTTTCATCGACTGTTCGATTAAAAGCAATAATGCCTCCAAATGCGGAGGTGGGATCGGTAGCGTAAGCCGCTTCATAGGCTTGTAGCGCAGTCTGCGCGACAGCAACCCCGCAAGGATTAGCGTGCTTAATGATGACGCAGGCGGTGTTTTTAAACGCGCTGACGCACTCAAGCGCGGCATCAGCGTCGGCAACATTGTTGAAGGAAAGCGCTTTTCCCTGAAGTGAAATTGCAGATGCGAGGGTTCCGGTCGCCGGTGCGGACTCTTTGTATAGCGCAGCGCTTTGGTGAGGGTTTTCGCCGTAGCGCATCGTCTGAGCTTTTTCATACTGCAGGTTTAGCATTTGGGGCAGTCCATCTTCCGGGTCGAGCGTGAGGTAATTGGAAATCATTCCGTCGTATTGGGCTGTATGACTAAAAGCTTTTGCAGCGAGTTCGCTACGAGTGATCTGTGACACGCCGCCGCTAGTTTCGATCTCTGAAGCCACCCGATCGTAATCGGACTGACTGACAATCACAGTAACGGCATCATGATTCTTGGCAGCTGCGCGGATCATTGAGGGTCCCCCGATATCGATGTTCTCAATCGCATCTTCTCGCGTGCAGGCTTCCTGTTCGATCGTTTGCGCAAAGGGGTATAAGTTGACGGCTACGAGATCGATTGGATTAATATCGTGGCGGGACATTTCTTTATCATCGATGCCGCGCCGGCCGAGCAAGCCGCCATGAATTCGGGGGTGAAGCGTTTTGACCCGACCATCCATCATCTCGGGAAAACCAGTGTAGTCTGATACCTCGATGACGGGCACGTTCTCCTGCTGCAAGAGACGAGCAGTACCTCCGGTAGACAGAATTTCAACGCCGTGCGCTGAGAGTCTTTTTGCGAATTCGACGATGCCTCGTTTATCTGAAACGCTAATTAAGGCTCGCCGTACGGCGCTTATTTTTTTTGTGGTTGCCATTTGAGAAGTTTTCTATTTTTTGAAGCGTTATTCAATCCCCTTAAATAAGGTTTGATATTCAACGCAGCCGGTGAGCCGTTAGTTTTTTTCGAAGCGTATTCCGATTTAGTCCCAACAGTTTGGCGGCTTTGAGTTGATTGCCCTCAACGTGTTGCATGACCTGCTGAAGAAGGGGTCGCTCGACTTCAGTAATAACAAGGTCATATAGACCCTCAGTCGCAACACCATCAAGATCGTTGAAGTAGGCCGTCAAGGACTGACGGACGCAGTGGGCTAAGGGAGGCGTTTTAGGGGTGTTCATCGCTCGTTTTTTCAAAAAGTTGTGCAAATAGCATGTTGACCAGATTTTGTTGCAGGTCGGGTGTAAGCGCTCGGTTAAATTGAGTGCGAAAAGTTGAATCCGCGCCGAGTTTTTCAGCATACCACTGTACATGCTTACGAGCGATTCGGACGCCTTGCTCAATTCCGTAGAAACTATACAGCTCTACAAGGTGGCTAATGATGATTTCGTGCTTGCGCGCCAATGAGGGGTCTCCAGGATCATCACATTGCCGAAGGACCTGATCAATTCGATCAAGCAGCCACGGTTGTCCCTGCGCCGCCCGTCCGATCATCACCGCGTCGGCGCCTGTTATTTTAAGAACCTCGATCGCCGTTTGGGGTGAATCGATATCCCCGTTTGCAATCACGGGGATCGAGATCGATGACTTGACGGCACGAATGGTTTCGTAATCAATAGGCCCGTGATAGCGGCAAGCTCGGCTTCTGCCATGGACGGTAAGTGCTTTGATACCCGCTTCCTCAGCAATTTTGGCAATGGTGATGGCATTTCGATGTTCTCGATCCCAGCCGGTCCGCATTTTTAGTGTGACAGGGACTGAAGCGGCCGATACCACGGAATCAAGAATGCGACCCACCAGTGGCTCATCTTTCATTAACGCAGACCCAACCAGTCGTTTGCACACTTTCTTGGTCGGACAACCCAGATTGATATCGATGATTTGGGCCCCCCGGCTGACGTTTTCTCTTGCGGCGTCCGCCATCTGCTCTGGATCTGCGCCAAGAAGTTGGACGCTGACAGGGTCTGATTCTCCACCGTGAGTCGTTCGTTGCCGAGATTTTCGAGAGTTTCGAAGTTGAGATGCGGCACTGACCATTTCACTTACGGCTAGGGCTGCCCCAAATCGTCGAGCGAGGCGACGGTAAGGTTGATCGCTTACGCCTGCCATGGGCGCCGCGATAACCTGTCCCGGTAGTTGAACATTGCCAATAGTGACCCCCGTTTTTTTTTCCGGAAAACCCATTTCACGCATGATCTTGTGTCACCGGAATTAAGATCGAACCGCCCGTGCCGACAGGCCCCGAACGCGGGGATCGACATTAGCAAGGACTAATCTCACGACAGCCTCCCGACCGCTACCAATGACCACGGCACCACTGGCAACGCCGTATTCGCGCGGCAGATACGTCCGTCGCCCCAGCAGTTCTCCCGAAGCGCTATTTAAGCTTATTTCTAAAGATGGATAATTTTCGGAATTGTGACTGTGGTTCAGTAGATGTACCCGCACGATGAGTGCTTCA
This sequence comes from Pseudomonadota bacterium, assembly GCA_018672825.1. Classification (GTDB taxonomy): domain Bacteria; phylum Pseudomonadota; class Gammaproteobacteria; order Arenicellales; family UBA868; genus UBA868. The sequence goes on from JABHUE010000107.1 coordinate 10,667, forward strand.
GGCGCCGTTCGATGAAGGTCGATGCTGCTATGCGTGACCGAGATCGCCGGTTTGTTTAATGGCGGAGCGAGTTCGCAACCCGTTTGGCGACAAAGCGCGGCAATAAACGGCCGCATCTGGGGAGCGCTCGCGATTTCCTCAAGCAAGACAAATCGAACCTGAAAGAAAAGGCCGAACACAGCGATGAAAATTCCGGCTAAGGGCCAAATTGAGCGCGTTGTTGATTTTTCCTCTGTCGGCTCAGGCCGCCTTGGGTTGACTGAGGGGTCTTTATCTGGCGCTTGAGAATCGTCATCTACCCAGATTTGAAGTCGAGGCTCGGTTCGACCCGATGAGTAAAAAGAACCGCCGGCTTCGTAACCATCTGCCGGATTACTTGCACTGCGATCATCTGTTGGTGTCGTTAACGGTTTTTCGTGATCCAAACTCGAAAAAGTTGAAATTTTCACCGGAATCGTGGATCCAAGAATGGGATTGGGTATCCGGTCAATCAGGTTCCACGCAGCATTAAATTCAGCGCCACAGGTCTCGCAGGTAATGAGCCCCGCGTTAACCTGCAAAACCTCTGGTGAGACTTCTATTGAGGCCTCACAGAGATTGCATTTCGCTTGAAGTGTTGATGAGCGGGGTGTGAGCATGAGGTAATCGAGAGCTTCAGTTACGCGACCCGTGTAGGACAACCCATTCCTCTTGTCGGTCGAGCGCTAGATTGTACTGCGGGAAGACGTTTTGTACCCGGTCAGCCTGAGACTCCAGGATTCCGCTGAGTATCAGTTGCCCTCCGGTTTTGAGATGGCGATTCAGTTTTGATGCAAGCTCAATAATGGTTCCGGCAAGAATATTGGCAATCACAATATCAAATTGGGAGTTGGGGTCAATTTCTTCTGGCGTCATCACGGTAAGATTTTTCTCGACGTCATTGAGTGCTGCATTTTCACGACTGGCTGTCAGGGCGCGTGGGTCAAGGTCTACGCCGATTGCGTGCTGACCGCCCATCGCCAGTCCGGCTATCGCCAGAACACCAGAGCCACACCCGAAATCCAGAATGGTTTGATTGTCGACGTTAAGTTGCTCGAGCGCCCTTAAGCATAGCTGAGTAGTGGGGTGCGTTCCCGTTCCAAATGCAAGCCCCGGGGTGATGATAATCTCCAGGCCACGGGCTGCTGAAGACGGCTCCCACGGCGGGCAAACCCAAAGATGGTCGTTCACTTTTAAAGGCGGAAAGTTTTCCCGGCCGGACAATTCCCAGTCTTGATCTGGAAACTGCTCGATAACAGGATGACACGACGGCCCCAACACCTGCTTCAGTGTCTCAAGAATGGGTGACGTGCGGGTTCCGGATTCGAAAAGACCGGAAATAATTTGTTGGGTCCAGCACGGATCGTTTGGAGTGGCTCCGTCGAATTGGGGGGAGTCACCCGCGTCGACGTGAGTAATCGCCAAGGCGCCTAGGCCGTGAAGGATTTCGTCAATCCGCCCAGCCAAGTGACCTGCAGTGGTGATTGAGATGCGTATCCAATTTGACGGGCCTGAATGGGTCACGCTGTTAAGGTTTGTGCACTACGGGAGAAGCTGGCGTTCGAGGTAGTGGATATCGAGGGCCCGCTGTCGGAATGCAGCATCATCGACCAGTCGTTGCTGGAGGCTGATATTAGTGTCAATACCCTCTACGACCATCTCCCGAAGCGCGCCGCGCATACGCTGAATCGCTTGTTCACGATTCTCGCCATAAGCGATGACTTTAGCGATCATTGAATCGTAGTAAGGTGGCACTTTGTAGTTATTGAAGATATGAGAGTCAACGCGAATTCCGGGGCCACCGGGCTGGTGATATTGGGTAATTTGCCCGGGCGAGGGCAGAAAAGTTTCGGAGTTCTCCGCGTTAATTCGGCATTCGACGGCATGCCCGCGAAGCCTGACATCAGATTGTTTAATGCTCAGCGGTTCTCCGGCCGCGATTTTGATCTGCTCGCGCACGATATCCACTCCGGTGATCAACTCGGTGACAGGATGCTCGACCTGAAGTCGCGTGTTCATCTCAATAAAGAAAAACTCGCCATTCTCATAAAGAAATTCAAAAGTGCCGGCGCCGCGGTAGCCTATTTCGCGGCAGGCGTTGGCGCATCTTTCGTTCATATCGTGTCGCACGTCATCCGGGATTCCAGGTGCCGGTGCCTCCTCCAGAACTTTTTGATGACGCCGTTGCATCGAACAGTCTCGATCTCCTAGAACAACCACTTCACCGTAGGTGTCGGCAAGCACCTGAAATTCGACATGTCGGGGTTTCTCGAGGTAACGCTCCATATAGACGGTGTCATTACCAAAAGCGGCTAGGGCCTCGCTTCGTGTTAACTGCCAAGCATTCAGTAGCGCAGCTTCTGTGTGGACGACGCGCATGCCTTTTCCGCCTCCGCCGGCCGTTGCTTTGATGATGATCGGATAGCCGATATCAGAAGCAATACGCATGATTTCATCTGAATCATCAGGGAGTGATCCATCCGATCCCGGCACGCAGGGAACGCCCGAAGCTTTCATCGCAGAAATGGCTGAAATTTTGTCGCCCATCAGCCGAATGGTCTCAGCAGAAGGGCCAACAAAAATGAAACCACTCTGTTCCACGCGCTCAGCAAAGTCTGCGTTTTCAGCGAGAAAACCATAGCCGGGATGAATCGCTGTGGCGTCGGTGACTTCTGCGGCTGCAATAACTGCCGGGATATTTAGGTAACTTGCTGCGGCAGGCGCGGGCCCGATACAAACAGATTCAGAGGCGAGCCGCACATACTTGGTATCTGCGTCTGCTTGGGAGTGCAGTGCGACCGTTCGAATGCCAAGTTCGCCGCAAGCCCGAAGGATGCGAAGCGCGATTTCGCCACGGTTGGCGATCACCAGTTTATCAATCATGGATGGAGGCTAAACGCCTTGCTCTTCAATCACAAAAAGAACTTCACCGAATTCAACAGGATCGCCACTGCTTTTTAGTATTTTGCGGACGATACCGCTCACTTCCGCTTCAACCTGATTAAAAATCTTCATCGCTTCAATCATGCAGAGCGTGTCGCCCGCGGTTACTTGGCTGCCGAGTTCCACATAAGAACTTGAGTCAGGGTTGGGTGACGCGTAAAAAGTACCGACCATCGGTGAGCACACCGTGCTGCCACTGTCGGAGGCAGGCTCGCCAATTGGTGCGCTAGCGGCTGGGGTGCCAACCGCGGGATCTGGAATGTAAGCCGGGGGAATCGCGGGCATCATCGAAGGCGGTGCAAGCATCTGAGCGACAGGACCTGAACGACTTAATCGAATAGATTCTTCCCCCTCGGTGATCTCAATCTCATTGAGTTGAGATTCCTCAAGCATCTCGATTAATTTCTTTATCTTTCGTATGTCCATAAACTTGTTCTTCTTATGTTTTGTTCGGATCTAAGGCCAGGTGTTTTAGCGCGGCGTCTAGGGCAATTTCATAACCCGTGGGACCGAGCCCACAGATTACGGCCTGAGCAAGATCCGAGAAAAAAGAGTCGCGACGGAATGTTTCACGCGCGTGTACATTGGATAAATGCACTTCGATGAAGGGAAGGTTGACGGCTGAAAAAGCATCTCTTAGGGCGACACTGGTGTGTGTAAATGCCGCTGGATTGACGACGATATATCGCGTGCCGTCGGTACCGGCGCGTTGGACTCGATCCACGAGTTCCCCTTCGTGGTTTGACTGCAGAATATCGAGAAATCTCCCGGCTGCCTCGACCTGTTTGATCGCCCGGGTATTGATCTTTTCAAGACTTTCGTCTCCGTAGATTCCAGGCTCCCGAGTGCCAAGCAGATTTAGATTAGGCCCATGAATGAGCAGGATATCTGATGCTGAATTCTCTTCCATCCGGGTATTCTGATGTTTTTAAGAATTTATGTCCAATTTCCACGCATTTAGGTCGTTTTTCGATGAAGTTTGAACATTTTAAATCCTCGCGTCGATCGTTTTTGCCGACGTTATAACAGGGCATTTACCCAATTATCGATGTCACGCGCCTTTATTTCGCCCGTTTTTTTAAACCGTAAATTGCGTCTTTTGTCGAATACCAGAGTGAAGGGTAACTGACCGGAATTTCCAAATTTTTCCAAAAGGGCAAACGCGGGCGTTTTTCCAACCAAAGATGTGTAGTCAAGGCCAATTTCATCTTCAAATATCTGAACCGCTTCAAGCTCATCGATCGCGATGCCGATAACGGCGATCGACCCTTTATGAATCGCTTGTGTTGCGATAAGTAGCGGGATCTCCTTTCGACAGGGTGCGCACCAGGTGGCCCAGAAATTGATAATGATGACGCGATCTGAAATCGTGTCGGAGTGAAATAAACCACCCGAGGATGTTGGCATTGAGAAGGGCGGCAAGCGGACTGCCTGCTCTAAAGGTTCAGGGCTGCGGGTCAGATTTTTACCCAAGAAGAATCCCACCGCACCTGTGGTGGCGCCACCGATAAGAGCGCCCAAAATCATACGACGCTTGCGCATGCTGTTTAAGGCAGTGTCTTTATCAGATCAACGAATCGCGGCGCGGACAAGAAACCGTATATTCGTTTATCGCGATGCTCGGTTCCATCAGTGTTAAAAAACAGCATGGCGGGCGGTCCAAACACACCAAATCGTTTCTTGATTTCATCGGTGCCATCGTCTTCGGGATCGGTGACGTCGACTTTCAATAATCGATAGTCAGTCAACGAGGCAACGACAGATGCGTCTCGAAAAGTCGTGTTTTCCATTCTTATGCAGTCGGTGCACCAGTCGGCGTAGAAATCCAGAATGACGGCTTTTCCAGATGATCTGCTCTCATTGAGCGCCTGTTCTAATTCTGAAAGATTCGCCACTTTTTCAAATTGAATGGTGTCCGCCTGTTTTGAAATTGCGCCGGGGATACCTATCGCGCCCAGCGAAATGGGAGACAAGATGCTACGGTTTCCGCTGAAACCGCCAATCATGGCTAATACACCCCAGATCAGCAGCACGGTGCCAATTCCTTTGCAAAGAAGCGTGAGTCCCGACGGATTTTCGCCGGTATCCCGCATTGCGCCCAGGAATATCCCTGTGACGATAAGAAGGATTGACCATAACAGGAGAACGGGGACAACGGGGATCGCCCCTAAGAGATAAATGGCAACGGCGATCAGCATCACGCCAAAAGACTGCTTGACTCGTTCCATCCATGCGCCACTTTTTGGAATGAGCCAGTTAGCCCCGGCACCTGCAATGACCAGAATGAGTCCCATGCCGAGGGCCATTGAGAACATCAGTGCGCTACCTAGCCAGGGATCGCCCTTTAGAATGGCAATACTGAGAATTGAAATCAATAAAGGCGATACACAAGCACCCACAATCAGTGCTGATACCGCACCCAGAATAAATATCATGAAGGGCGAACCCCCCAGCCCACGACTGCTATTGCTTAAGCGCGATTGAAGCGCTGAGGGCATCTGGATCTCAAACAGTCCGAACATTGAAAGTGCCATGACACCGAGGATCAAGGAAATCGTGCCAATCGCCCAGATATTCTGGAAGTACGCTTGCAACTGTTCCCCAGTGGCGCCGGCGACGGCGCCAATTGCCGCATAAGTCACAGCCGTTCCTAGAACATAAACAATCGAGAGCCATGTTGCTCTGGTGCGGCTTGTGCCCGCTTTCCCGACCACGCTCCCCAGAAGGATCGGAATCAAGGGCAGTACGCAGGGGGTGAAACTCAATAGAAGGCCGGTTCCAAAAGCCGCGAGCAGATAGCCGATCAATGTGCCGCTTGAGATGCCATTTGGTATTGGCTTCGACGGGGCTGTCGAGACGGTGTCTGACGACCCCGACTTAATCTCAGCGCTGGAGGTGCTGATGGCGTTTATCAGGGAAACCGAAACCGTTTTTTTGATGGGGGGGTAGCAGATTCCGGCGTCTGCGCAACCTTGATAACTCGCAATCAGTTCGACGCTTTGGGCATTTTCCTCAGGCGTAATGGGTAGGGTAAGCGTGACGTCCCTCTCGTAAATGCTCACTTCGCCAAAATAAGGATCCTGTTTTGTTTTGCCTTCGGGAATGGTGTAACGGGCTAAGGTCGCACCCTCTATTACGACAAAACTGATTTTGTCGCGATACAGGTAGTACTCTGGCGCGATACGGAAGTGGGCGCTGAGTTGATCTTTTGAATCAGCGACGATCTCGAGTATGAAAGCGTCATCAGGATCCAGAAATTCGGGTTGGCCGGAGCCGATTGCGAGCAGCTGTTGCAGATCGGAGACGGAGTTGATGTCGTTATCGCTAGAGGCTACGGCGGTGGGTAGATCAAGGTCGACCGAATGCCGAATGGGCGCATAACAGACTCCGATT
>JABHUE010000022.1 GCA_018672825.1 Pseudomonadota bacterium
GATACAGTCCACTATTCAACAGGGTCAAGGTTTTTATAGTGGTCAAATCGCTCCCAGCTCCGGACTTGCTCTCTGAAAGCAGTATGATGTGCGACGCGCGATGAGCGGCTACCCTTCTCAGTTCACTGTTGACCGAAATCGAGCCTTGCATCGGGAGTAACGTTAATTGCTTCAAAAGCCACGGCCCCTGCCTGATATCGGTCCGAACCTGCTCTATATCAGTTTCGGTCAAAACTACCACTCGATTTGTTGCGCCAAGTTTCGCAAGCAATTCAAGGATCACGATGCCTTTTCTATTCCAACCAAGAATAAGGTAATGACCATTTTCCCTAATGGTCGCTGAACCTCGCCGAGCATCCTCCATCGCAGATTGAATCGCGCTCACAATAAAACCGATCAGCGCACCAGTAATGATTAAGCCCATAATCGAATTGAATAGCGCAAAAAGTATGACCCCAGCCGGTGCCCCATAATTCTCTGATAATGCCCCCGGGTCCAAAATGTGCTTCATCGACCACCATAGAGTGTCGAGCAGCCCCCCCCCCATGGCGTCATCGATGCCTTCAGCAAGTATCGCTTCGGCAGAAAAAAGACCAAAGAAATAGGCGGTCATTCCAACCAGAATAACCAAAGACGCCAGCCCCAGGATCAACAGGTAAGGAAAAACTCGACTTGTCGTCGAAAATAGAAAAAGGTAATAGTTGAGCCGTTTAAACACCTTAGGCAAGCTTCCTGGTCAGCGCCGATTTCACGGTATTCGCCAACGCGGACTCTGCAGCGGCTTCGTTTTTGTCGATCACCTCGTAGCACGAACCGGAGAGCCATGCTCTCATAGTCTCATCGAGATGCATGGCCGAGTAAACAATAATCCTCGGATTAGTCTCCAATGCCAAGTCATCTAGCCGTGTCAAAAACTCAAAACCATCCATCACGGGCATCGATAAATCAAGTATGACTAAATCAAACTCTTCATTCATTCGCGAAAAAGCGACAGCACCATTTTCGGCAGTGGCAATTTCAAAACCCTGACCCACGAGCATTCTGGATACAATATCACGAGCATCTTCATCATCATCGACTATCAGCGCCCGCTTTCCTTCGGTCGCATCGCCGAAGATAGACTTAATATTGGAGACTAACTGATCCTTATCAATCGGTTTCGTCATGTAGCCATTCGCTCCCAGCGAACTCGCGGACTGATCATCGTCTAACATGCTAATAACAATGATAGGTATCTCGTTCAAAGCATCGTCTGCTCTTAGCTCGGTCAACACAGCCCAGCCATCCTTACCGGGCATCAAAATATCAAGCAATATTAAATCAGGTTGCATCGACCGTGCTTTTTTTAAACCCTCAAGGCCAGTAAGCGCTGAAACAATATTGAAGGACTCACTGGCCAGCTTGCGTTTGACTAAGTCATGCGCCGTTGGATCGTCATCGATGACCAAAAGCGTCAGATTGCTTTCTTCAAACCCGGATACATCCTCATCGATTTCCACAGCACCCAGATCTTCGGCCTTATTGAGATAGACCCTGGGAACCTGAATCGAAAAAGTAGAACCAACATCGATTTCGCTGGCCACAGTCAAACGACCACCCATCATTTCTACTAGCTGTTTCGTGATCGAGAGCCCTAGCCCAGTGCCACCAAACTTGGCCGTTGTTTCAGCCTCAGCTTGGGTGAAATCGTCAAAAATTTTTGCCATCTGCCATTCGGTCATGCCGATCCCGCTATCCGTTACGGAGAACTTCAGCCAATGCTCGTCGTGTTCTATATACGCTTCAGTCTCAAGGGTTACGGTTCCATCTTCCGTAAACTTACAAGCATTACTGACCAAGTTAAGTAAACTTTGCCGCAACCGTGTCTCATCTGAAAACATTGCCCCGATATCATCTGGCGCTTCAAACATCACTTGATTACGGTTTTTATCACCTAGCGGTTTCGCAACACTCTCTAGTACGTCCAAAACGGTTACGATTAAGAACTCCGAATTAAATAGCTCCAGCCTGCCCGCCTCAATTTTAGAAAGGTCAAGAATATCGTTGATTAGAGTCAACAAATGCGTGCCTGAATCAGTGATGCGCTTGAGATCCTGAGTCATCGAGTCTATGCCTTCGTCCTCTGCCTCCTCCATCAGCAATTCACCGTAGCCAATAATCGCATTTAAAGGAGTTCTGAGTTCATGACTCATATTCGCCAAAAATTTACTCTTGGCGAGGTTGGCCTCTCGTGCTTCGTCCCTGGCAACCTCCATCGCTGAGGTACGCGCTTCTATCAGCGCCGTTACCTGATCTGACATCCTTTCAAAGGCCACTGCAATCAATTGATTGGATTCCTCTTCAGCTTGCCTGCGCTGCGTTAAATCCCCTTGTTCGATATTGGCCTCGATTTCACTCCCCATCTGTTCCATTCGAACTATGTCGCTCAACAGTAGCTCTTTTGCTTCACCATCGAGTTGCCCAGACAGCGTTCGCATTTTGGTAATTATCAGTCGATCTCTTGAAATCCGATTTTGCCGTTGCTGACCCCGCAACGAACTCAATTCGTCGAGTTTTTCTTTGTATCGACCCAGCGCTGTTATTAAGCGGCCGACTTCGTCTTCGGAGCTAGTCAGAAGGGCAGTCGGACGCTTGATCACGTCGACTTTTCCCCCTTCAGTCAACTTCTGAAGGACCTCAATGGCATAACTCAGACCTGAAAACACAGAGTGCTGCACTGCCAATAAGACGAGCACAATGATCAAAACCGCAGCAAACGTCGAGTAAATCATGATGCGCTCAAAACGTTTCTCGGTTGCGAGTAGGTCAGCGACATCTCGCTTAAGCACAACCATCATTTGGTGTTTTTCTGACGCTTGCTCACTTAAAGGTAGTGCCATGAGAGCGATACCCTGACTGTGTAGCAAGATCTGTTTTTGGGTAATCAGACCAGATAGGTTTTCAGTATCCTGCACCGCGAGGCCATCGTCCTGTAACTCGCTTTGCGCCAAATTAACGATACTGGCTTCGATATTCATTTCTTGTTGGAAATCATCAACGATTCGGTCGAGCGATCGCCCAAGCAAAACAATTAATCGAGTTTCTTGGTTGATAGAAACCGGAAACGCACTGATTAGATTAGTGTGTTGTTCTTCCGAGGTGTAATGGACCATGTAGCCTTTCCAAGGCTTGCTATCTGATGCCATCGCCTCATAGAGTTCGAATCGCGACCCTTTATCCAAATAGGTCGTGTCATAAATAGAAGAACAGGGGTTATAAGTTCTTGAGAAGATCGACTTTCTACAGGCAACTTGTTCTAGTGTTTCCGCATCAATAATGGCGTAAAAAAGCAGGTTTTGCCGTTGCAACGCAGGACCAAAGAAACTTCTAAGATACCTATCTGCCTTTTTTTTATCGTTTAAACTCAGAAGCGAGGCAAGCATCGGATTCACTACTTCGTCCTGGCTTACGTCACTGAAATCCGTGAAGTAGTTACTTCTATTTTGACCAATCTTAAAGTTAAGGGGCTCTGCGTTTTCTTGGAGCCAAAAACCGTTACGCTCCCCTTCACTGGTATATACGTCAAAGCTACGTTCTTGTTCCGTGACGATTCTATCCCATGCATCCCGATAGATGTTTAACCTTAAATCAATCTCAGCGGATTTTTGAGCCTGTTCCTTGAGCGAGCTTACATACCAGACCGCAAGCGCACTACCTATAGCGCCAGCAATAGATAGTACGAGTAATATTGTTCGAATTTGCATTCTTTGCCTTCTTCTCGATTACGCCAATATTAGCGGCCAAGCTCTACCATTTCTGCAATTCTGTCGTATTGAGTCGGCAAGTGCTGCGTCATAAAAATCCCAATAGTCCCGGACTTTTTATCGATCCAAAATCCAGTGTTAGCCGCCCCAGCCCAAAAATAATAGTCGTGGTCCTCTTCCCGCTCAAGACTACCGCCTTTAACCAATTTAATTCCGAGTCCGTAGCTGAAGCCGGTCGCTTGTGCAGAAGCTCCAAAGTTATAAGTCAGACCGCGATCTCCTAGTGCAACGGGGAGCTGATTCTGAAACATTTGATTGCCTAGATCAGAAGACAGGAGCGGCTCTCCACCTACAAGAAAACCGTTTGTCAAAACAGACAAGAATTTTGCATAGTCCCTTGCTGTGCTGATAAGCCCGGCGCCCCCGCTCAAGTACCCCAGATCGCTCATACCAAAATTTTTCTGTCCTGCAGGAAGCGACTGATAAGGTTGGTATCTCCTGTAAACACCCGGAATGGGATACGTCGCGACCCTCGGTGCATATAGCGCAGCAAGCCGATCCGCTTTCCCCGAGGGTATTTTAAAATACGTGTCCGTCATACCCAGCGGGTCAAGCACCAACTCGCTAATCAGCGCGTCCAAGGACTGCTTAGACACGATTTCAAGCACCCTACCAATAACGTCAATACCGACAGAATAAACAAACGCTTCTCCCGGTTGAAACACCAATGGCAGTTGCTCTAATTGCTCAATATGCTGGCTAAGCGCGCCAAGTTCGCTCTTTGCAAGCCCGTCAATGGCAAAAATACCCAACTCCGCATAGACCTTCGCGATCTCTTCTCGCCCTGTGATGTCTTGACTGTAGGTTAAACCCGACGTGTGCGTCAATAAGTCACGAATAGTGACATCCCTTTGTAATTCCTCAGCAGGATTATCGTAATCCCCCCCTGGCACAACCATCAGGTTACCGAAGCCCGGAATGAACTGTTTAACAGGGTCGTCGAGCCTTAAGAGCCCCTGCTCTACCAACCTAAGCGCCGCTAGGCTTACGATTGGTTTAGTCATAGAAGCTATAAAGTACAGGGTGTCTTGATTCGGTCGGGTTTCTGACGCCTCGTCAGCATACCCCCGACTTAAATCAACCACTTGCTCACCGCCCTTGTGCACGGCTAGGTAATATCCAGGGATGAGTTGCTCAGTGACCATTGGATCAAGCAGATCAGCATAAGCGCGCTCAAGCGCAATATAGGGCGCTGCTTGAGATGCCTCTTCGGCCACCGCAAAGCTACTAACCAACCCTATGATAGCCACGAAAAATACCTCGACGAAAAAGAACCTGATCATTTTAATCTTGCCTCATCAACCAACTGTTCAATTTGATTACTCATGTTGTACCTTGGGGGCGCAATATGGGTGAAGAAAGCTCCGACGCTTTTATCCTCACCGTCTATCCAGAAAAAGGTATTTGCGGCACCACCCCAAAAATAGTAATCCGCCTTATTAGAGTTATCTTCTTCCATCTTTATCCCGAAGCCACCTCCGAATTTCATATATCGGGCCGCATCTCCAAAACCAGCCGTAAACGCCTCTAATCCGAGCGAGGGCATCAAGTTCTGGAAATGTAACGACACCGTTTCAGGCTTAAGTATTGTTACACCATTAAGCGAACCACCATTTGCAATCGCTTGCGCATAAAGCACAAAGTCATCTGCGGTAGAGAAAATTCCACCGCCACCACTGTCCCTCGCACCCCTATGTCCAACTTGATCATGCGTACGACCAAAAAATAGTGTCTCAGAAATTTGCCAGGTAATATCAGAACCTTCGACAATTGGTGCTGGATCTTGCATCGTTGCGGGTGCATAGATCTTAGCAAATCGACTTCTCTTTTCGTCGGGCACTAAAAAGCCTGTGTCTTTCATGCCCAACGGGCGAAATATCAGCCGATCAAGATATTCCGCTAATCTTTCGCCCGTTATTAATTCAATAATCGAACCCAAAACGTCAACACTAACGGAATAATTAAAAGTCTCTCCCGGGTGAGCAACGAGTGGAATTTGAGCGAGTATTTCAACCCATTCCTGACTATTTTCGCGGCCGAATAACAGCCCAAACTCTTGATATTGCTTAGCAACATCACCAAGACCAAGCACCGTGGGCGGATAAGTGAATCCCGACGTGTGTGTTAACAAGTGCCTAATCGTAATAGGTGACTTTGCCTCTTCAAACGGCACGTCCAGGTCACCATTGGGTGCCACGAGCATATTTTCAAACTCGGGGAAATATTTGGAAAGAGGATCATCAAGCCCTATCCTACCCTCTTCTATTAGTTTCAAAACAGCAGTTGAAACGATGGGTTTTGACATCGAAGCCACAGCGTAAATAGTGTCTCCACCAACGGGAACGCGCCCACCCA